>CAYQLI010000059.1:5359-7183 GCA_964418355.1 uncultured Pseudomonadales bacterium
ACGATGAAATTGATGGGCGCCAAAGGCGGTTTTATTATGAAACCTTATCTCATCGAATCAGTCCTCTATGGAGCAGTCGGGGGAGTGATTGGCTGGCTGGCCAGTTTTATTGCTATCCTATATTCAACGCCCTTTCTTGCCCCGCGCCTGGTCGGCATCATTTCCCTTCCGGTCAGCTTTACCCTGATGCTTGTCCTCTTAGCCGCACTCGTTATCTTCTTCAGCCTCCTCGGTCTGATCTCCGGGCTTCTCGCTGCGGTACGCTTTATCAAGCGATGAAACAAAAACTTCTTCTCGTCGTCTTCTTTCTTTCCGGTTTTTTCCTCGCACCCTCGATACATGCCGCGGAATGCGGAGATGCCATACCGTCGGAGCCAGCTGAAATCAACCTGTATATCTCCAACTGTACCCAAAAAATTAGTTCACTCAAAGATCAGACGCAGACGCTCAAAGCCGTCCTTTCGGTTCTCGATAGCAAGATCAAGCTTACCTCGGCCCAAATCAAACAAACCACTACACAGATCGCCTCGCTCGAAAAAGACGTTACTACCCTCTCGACTGTCCTTACTGATCTGGACAAAACTCTTTCTGAACTAAGCAAGATTTACCTTGCCCGGGTCCGTGAAAGTTATCTCCGCCGCGATCCCAATCCCATTACTTTATTGTTATCAACGGACTCGTTCGCGAAGTTCTTTACCAGGATTCGCTACTTATCTATCGTCAAAGCCCGTGACCAATTGATCATTTCGGAGATGGAAACGGCGCGAATGAATTACGATACCCAAAAAAAAGCGAAAATTGATAAGCAAAAACAGGTTGAACAACTGAAAGAAAAGCTCACCTCTCAACAAACCAGCCTGACTATCCAGCAAAAGAGCAAACAAAATCTTCTTACCGTCACCCAAAATAGTGAAGCACAGTACCAATCCCTGCTTCGACAAGCGCAAGAAGAGTTGGATGCTCTCCGTCTCTCCCAATTTGTCGGAAAAAAGGAAGTTAAGAAAGGCGAATCCGTCGGCCTAATGGGAAATACCGGTAACTCGAAAGGTCCCCACCTTCATTTTGGCTATTACGATCTCTCTGAGGCGGCCGGTAATGACCTCTTTAAGGACGACAATCTACTCTGGTACTTTACCCTTAGTCTGAACCCGACCTCGATTTTGGAGAGAAGAAGTCTCTTTTTCTACTCCAAGTCTTGCGATGATGTCAGCTCAAATGGTTATCGCGACGTCGGTGGTGGTAGTCTGCCCTGGCCGATGAGCAATCCGTTCATCACCCAATGCTACGGTCATACTCCGTGGTCGTTCATGTACAACAGTCCCAAAAACGGGCAGTTCCACGACGGTTTGGATATGGCCGATCCAGAAAACAAGGCCGTTAAAGCCGTTGACGATGGGGTGGCCTACGTCTATCGTGGCTCCACGTCATTTGGCAACAATGTTCGAATTTTTCACAAAAATGGAAAAATGACTTTATATCTCCACCTGCAGTAAATAACTCTTACCATTTTGATGCTAGACTGGGGATATGAGGATTCTTGTCCTCCTCATGTTTTTCTTTTTCATTTTTCAACGGACTGCGTTTGCCGCGATTATCTTTCAGATCAATAATTTCGAAAAAGTAAACGATTATTATTCTGTCGACGCTGAAATTACAGGTGCTGCGACGGGGTCGGCCTATTTTGTTCAAGCCATGTTTACACCAGTAGATTCAAATAACTACTTCGGTTTTACCTGGGGCAAAAAAGGGGAGTGGGTTAAATACGTTTCCTCACCTGACAAAGAATTTATCAGATCAGATTTTCCAATTCTGGAAAACAACAAA
>CAYQLI010000060.1:0-2726 GCA_964418355.1 uncultured Pseudomonadales bacterium
TGGATACCCTCGGCCGCGTTGATAAATTCCTCGCCAAGCGTCAGGCCGCTTCAGCCATGCCCAGGTCCAAAAAAGCCAAAAAGGGTCAGGTCGAAACCAAGCAAAAAGCATTGACTCTGAAAGAGATGCTGACCGTAACGAAAACCGAAAAAATCGCTACTGCCGCTAAGTAGCTGAATCGCTCGGATTTCTTCATGGATTACCTTTCCAACCAAATTAACGAGCTTAAAGAAAAACTTGAGTCAAACAAGAAGCTTCTGGCTGATCCTGAATTGGGTCCCCTCGCTTCCGAAGAGATCAAATCCCTGGAAGAACAGCTCAAGGCCCTCGAATCAGCGGTAGCCGGCTCCCACGCCGCCTCCGGCGAGGACGAGGCAGATCTTTCCTACTCCCCGGCGACCATCGAGATCAGGTCAGCCGCTGGTGGTGACGAAGCTCAGATTTTTGCTAACGACCTAACTCGGATGTATACCCGTTTTGCCCAAGCACAGGGTTTCAAGATTGACCTGATTGACGCAAACATCATCCGTATCCACATCGGCAAAAATAATCCATGGGGTCATGGCGCCTACGAAACCTTCTCAGTTGAAAGTGGCGTTCACCGCGTCCAGCGCGTTCCCGAAACAGAATCAGCTGGCCGCATTCATACCAGTACCGCCACCGTCGCCGTGCTACCCGTAATCCCCCCGAAAGCTGTCGAGGTCAAAGAACCAGATCTGGAATGGCAGTTCACTACAGCTGGTGGTCCGGGCGGCCAAAACGTCAATAAGGTCAATACTGCCGTCCGCCTAACTCATAAACCCACCGGAATCACCGTTGCAGTTCGGGAAGAGCGCTTCCAGGCCAGAAACAAAGAGATCGCGCTTGAGATCCTCCGAGGCAAACTTTGGGAGCGCGAAGAAGAGCAGCGCCTAAGTAAAATTGAGTCGGGCCGAGCTGCCGCCGTCGGCCGTGGTATGCGCTCCGAAAAAGTAAAAACTTATAACTTCCCCCAGAACCGTCTCACCGACCACCGTCTCGGTAAAAGCTGGTATTCATTGAAAGAAGTCATCGAAGGCGACCTCTCCGACGTCCTCACCTATACTCTTGAACACCTCGGCAAAGACGAAGCCCCCACAGAAGAAAAAGAGGCTGAATAATTATTTCGCCGCAGTGATCACTCCATTGAGCACCTCGATCGCCTTGTCGAGCTGATTGTCCTTCTCCGGATTTTTCTCATCCGCCACATACTCAACCACCACGTCCGGTTCGATCCCCTCCTTGTGGATATTTTTACCTGAAGGCAGATTCCACTTGGCGATGGTGATATGAATTCCGGCGCCGCCGGGCAGATCTTCCACTTCCTGGACCGTGCCTTTACCAAAGGTCTTTTCGCCTACCAATTTCGCGCCTAGTCTTTCTTTGAGCGCCCCGGAAAGGATCTCTGCCGCCGAGGCCGAGCCTTTGTTTACCAGAACAACCAGAGGGACCCCGATCAGCCTACCCTTGCGGTCCACCCCAAAAGACTCAGTTTGGTCAACTCCCTGCTGTTGCACAATTGTACCGCTGCTGATGAATTCACTCCCCAGATCAATCGCCCGCTGTAGATAACCTCCAGGATTATTTCTAAGATCCAGGATCACTCCCCTACCTTTGCTGTTAACAAATTCGGTCACCGCTTTGTCCCATTCCTCCAAAGTTTTGTCACCAAACCGGTTCACTTTTATTTGGGCGATTTCAACGGAAGGAACATTGATTGTGTCGCGTACCAGGGTGATTTCCTTCGGTTTAGTATCCTTCTCGTGATAGATCGTCAAAGTGACACTCGTCCCCTTTTTGCCACGGATATAATCAACCGCGTCCATCAGATTTATTCCACTGGTATCCTTATCAATTTCTTTTGCTTCATCCTTGATATGCAGGATCAGATCCCCTGCCTTGATCCCAGCTTTTTCCGCCGGATTCCCCGGTAGGGGTGCTATCACCGCCAAAGTCTTGTCAACAAAACCGAGCTGAATGCCGACACCAGAGAATTCTCCCGAAAGATCTTCCTTCGTCCGCTTGTTTTCAGCAGGCGGGAAAAAAGAGGTATAGGGATCATCCAGCGCCGCTGTCATTCCTGAAATCGCCCCATAAACCATCTTCTTTGGGTCGAGCGCTGATTTGTCCAGGTAATTATTTTCCAGCCTGCTCCAGACATCCCAAAACAGAGTCAGATCAGCTTTTGGAATATTACTACTCGTGGAGATCTGTTTTAAGGCGGCCTTCTTCCCCAAATTAAATGAGACCAGAGAAGAAATCAAAACCAAGATGAGCGCAATGGCCACCAAACGGATCTTAGTTAAAAAGGTCATTCTTACAGTCTACCGTCAAAAGGCAAAAGTGCCAAGTGCCTGGCGCGTTTTACCGCCATAGACAGTCTCTTCTGATGCTTCTGGCAAACACCGGTCAGGAGACGACCCACAATTCTGTCTTTATTAGATAGGCCGACGCGCAGACTCTCAAGATCCTTGAAATCCGGTTCGGTTTTCTTCACACAAAAAGCACAGGGCTTGTTGCTCTTTCTGATTTTTTTCTTTACTGGTTGTGGCATATGTTTTTAATTTCTGATAACTATTAAAAGGGAATATCATCGGCGACTTCTTCTGCCTTTGATTTTCCGCTCTTTCTGGCTTTCTTAGGTGCGGCAGCTGCTTCTTCATTAGTGAAGACTGCGGCGGCTTCGTCGACAGAAGGTTCAGCCGAAG
>CAYQLI010000060.1:2736-5930 GCA_964418355.1 uncultured Pseudomonadales bacterium
GGCCCGGCTGGCGGATTGTTTCACCAAGGCTTGCGAAGCGTAGCTTTCTTCCATTACTTGCCCACCTTTACCTTCACCAAAAGCGATCATTTCATCAATGACGATCTCGGTGGTCGTTCTCTCAGCGCCATCCTGACCCTGCCAGTTCCTGGTTTGTAGTCTCCCCTGGACATAAGCTTTGCGGCCCTTAAAAAGAAGCTGGGAGCAGATCTCGGCCAATTTATTCCAGACCACGATTTTGTGAAACTCAACCCCTTCCTGCTTTTGACCGGAAGCGTCAACCCACTCGCGGTTGGTCGCCAAACCAAAAGTGCAAACGGCGGTTCCCTGAGGGGTATAGCGGAGCTCCGGATCCCGAGTTAGGTTTCCGATCAGCATCACTTTATTTAGACTCCGAGCACTCATTATTTAGCTTCCTTTCTTGTCTTAACTGCCTTTTTGGCTTCAACTTTAGTCTCAAGTCTGACCAGTAAGTGGCGCAATAGGGTTTCGTCCAGCTTGAGGCCGTTAGCCAAACCCTTGGCGTCTCCGCCTTCGATAACCAGTCTAAGATAATAAGCTTTCGTCTCTTTTTTGATCGGATAAGCCATCTGTTTGATCCCCCACTTATCTACCTCGACGACTTTGAATTTGTTCGTCTTGGCTAGATCAGTTAGAGTTTTTTCGGCCATGATGTCATTCATCTTGGTCGGAAAAAGTGCGATCAGTTCGTATTGTTTTTCCATAACTGGCTAATTGTACTAAAAAAAGGCCAAAATTAGAAGTCCTGGCTAAATCTATGGCAGCATTCGGCGCAAGCCGTTCATCATATCAAACAAAGCATTTTCATCACCCAGGCTCAAAAAAGCATCCGGCAGACAAAAAATACGCTCGGCCCATCTGTCCGGCTGGGGTTCTCCCGTCACCATACTCCTCCTCTTTACCAGAAAGGAAAGGAAAGATACGGTATCACTTCTTTTTAACCAGATCACCAACTCCCTCGGGGTAATTCGTAAAGCACGCATAACTGTTTGGACCATCCCCGAAGCCCCTTCAAGCGCGCTATCCCAATAAGGGAGCTCATTCATCCCGAGGGTAGCACAAACCATTTGGGCCAGAAAGTAGCAGCCACCGTCATGGAAACCGTGTAAAAATACCCTTTCCTGGCTTTGCCAATTCTTTCCCAAAGACATCAAGCCATAAGAGCCATCAACGATAACGTCACCGATCGCCCAGTGCGGCTCCTGCGCCCTTATCCGGGTCAGACTTTCGACAAAACCACGCATAGTACAAAACATCTTCATTTGATTTATCGCCCCTTCTTCATTCTTGCTGGCTTTAACATAAGGTAGATTTTTCCAATCAGCGTCGGAATTGAGAAACAAACTTCTTCCATCACTCGAAACCACATAGAATGCCTGTCGCGACTCTTCAAAATCAGGTAACTCGGAAGGGGCGACTCCAAGATCACGAAATACCCCGGCTACTTCAGACGCAATCGAAAGACCGTTGACCTGTCTCACTTCCGGCATCTGATCATCCTCGGGAAGTCCAGCCATTTCCGCAAATTTCGGCCACAAAGCTCCGCCCATCTCTTGCTCACTCACTGCTCCTCCGGCTAGTATCCGGGTAAGTTTCTCTTCTTCCGTTTCAAATCTATTATTCCAAAAAGGTAAAACAAATTTTTGAAAAGTCAGTCCCAGCCCTGCTCCGGCAAGACCTGCCATCAGTTTCAGAAACTCCCGTCTGGTCAAATATTCCCACCTGCTTCTGCCCACATCCCAAGTTTACTAACTCCCGATCATAAATTCCACCACATCCCCATCCCGCATCACATATTCCCTGCCCTCAAGCCTGACCTTCCCCGCGTCCGCCGCTCCTTTCCAACCTTTGTAACTAACGAAGTCATCATAGTTACAGACTTTGGCCTTGATAAATTTCTTGGTGAAATCGGTGTGGATCACCCCAGCCGCTTCCGGCGCTTTCATTCCTTTGTCAATTGTCCACGCTCTCGCCTCCAGCTCGCCTGCGGTTAGGAAACTGATTTTCCCGAGCGTCTCATAGGCTTTCCTGATCAATTTATCCAGACCCGACTCCTTGATCCCCAACTCGGCAAGGTAGGACTTTGCCTCCGCTTCTGACAGGCTGGACAGTTCAGATTCGATCTTGGCACTGATAATCACCTCTTCCCCACCAGAATAATCGGCCAGCCGCGGGTCGTTTTCGGAAACGTTTAACACCTTGATCTCTTTTTTCATTGTCAACAGAAATAGATCTGCCGCCAGCTCCCACTCCTCATCTCCCGAGAGGATCTCCCGCGCGGGCTTCCCCGAATTCAGGCCGTCATACAGTTTCTCTACCAACTCTTTCTTCTTCTCCATTCCTTTTTCCCGCAATGTCTTGCCCTCCTTAAGTTTCGAAACTGTCTCCAAATCTTTCAGGATCAATTCGGAAGTCACCACTTCGTAGTCTGATTTCGGATCAACACTCCCCTCCTTCACCACCTCAGTATCGGCAAAGTCGCGCAAGACCTGGACAATGACGTCCACTTCTCTGATGTGGGACAGAAACTTATTGCCAAGGCCCGCCCCCGTCGCCGCGCCGGCGACTAGTCCGGCAATATCGACAAATTCCACCGTCGCGTAAACGATTTTACTGGTATGCACAATTTCAGCCAGTACCGGCAGTCGCGCGTCCGGCACCTCCACGATCCCCACATTCGGCTCGATCGTCGCAAAGGGATAGTTCGCTACCAGCGCCTGCTGGCGCTTCAAGAGCGCATTAAATAGCGTGGACTTCCCCACGTTCGGCAACCCCACAATTCCAACTTTAAGTGACATATGCCGCTATTTTCTCACACCTGCCGCTCCATCAACAGATAGACTTCCGTAACACCGTTATTGTCCTCTTCCATCCGACCAACCCGTTTGAAGCCTCTGTTCTCATAAAACCTGACCAAACTTGGTATCTCCCGACAGTCCAAACGCAACCATTTCACGCCCCGATTCTTTGCTTCAGCAAAGGCAAAATCAATGAATTTACCGGCAATCCCCTTTCCCTGTTCGCTCGGTCGGACACCCAAAGCCATAATAAACAATCCAGGTTCATCAGAATCTGAAAAACTCTGTCGGTCGGCCTCACTATAGTAGTAGGGGCCCTTATTCCAAAAAGTAACCGTTCCGGAATCTCCGTAAAGATAGACTTCCCTCTTTGCG
>CAYQLI010000060.1:5940-6724 GCA_964418355.1 uncultured Pseudomonadales bacterium
TTCTCGACCAACTCTCTGGTGTAATATTTCTGCCAATGAAAATAACCGGCAGCCGCCAAGTCTTCACTACACTCCCTAATAATTTCCCAAACACCATCTACATCGGGAAGACCGGCTCTTCTGATCGTTTCCGCTTCTTTTTTCTCCTTTCCTTCCATGTCTGAAACCTAAAGCTCTGGTGGGAACCAGGCAAAATAAGCGGGCGGAAAATAATCGCCATTATTAATGGTATAGCCAATGCAGTCCCGAACAGTTTTTCCGCTCTTCGGTCCAAATCTCCAAACTCCGTCAACCGCACTCGGCCAAAAAATTCCGCTTTTATCAGTCTTCCCGTCTCCCGGCGCCACTAATGCAATCGGCGACAGGCCGCTGCTTCTTTTGTTCCTCGGGATAACGGGAACAAAATATCCGGCATTGGCGAGGGCTTGGGCCTCCTCACTACTTGCCACCGGACGCCAACCCAAAAGCGCTGCTCCCGGATCCACAGCCATCCAGTCATAAAAGATCGAGGCAGTAATTAATTGGTTGCGCATTGTCATCCAACGAGGAATGGGGGCAGAGATCGGGTAGCCCTTAAAGCGGTAAGCCTGGGCCCAGTCTTTGACGGCAACTATGCCGGTCCCCTTTTCATACCTGCGATTTCTCTTATCTTCAACATTATTCCAAGAAAGTATCCTGAGTAGCTCTGCCCGACTCATCCTGCTCATCGGGGAAGGTAGATCATCCGGTGCAATAGCTAATAAAGTGTCAGATCTTTCCCAATAAACACTATCCTTTCCAATGT
>CAYQLI010000060.1:6734-6944 GCA_964418355.1 uncultured Pseudomonadales bacterium
GACAGCCGACGAAGGATCAAACGGAATAAAAGACGGAATCGGCTCACCAACAATTGGGGCGCCGGTTTCGTCAAAATAAACCGATCGAGCATCCGAGATGATATATTCCTTTGCTCCAATCACCCGCTTCACAACTTCCTCGCGGTTCGCCGTGGTCCTCTGGTAACCGACCCGCATCCCACTAGGCAAACCTTCTATTTCGGCCACCAC
>CAYQLI010000061.1:0-4839 GCA_964418355.1 uncultured Pseudomonadales bacterium
CGGCTCCGGCACCGTGTCCGGGTTGAGGAGGAGAAAATACTCACCCTTGGCCATTTTTATGCCCTGATTCACCGCGGCCGAAAAACCGGCATTTGTCCCCATTTGTTTGGTGACCGGCTTGATCTTGTGATTTTTGGCTACTGCCAGGGAGTTATCTTTGGAATTGTTATCAACGACAATCACTTCGATGGGGACGGTTCCTTTCTCCTGATAAAGCGAGTCAAGCAAGGCGCCGATCTGCTTTTCGGAATTATAGGTGACGGTGACGACCGAAAGTTTTTCTGACATCTTATTCAACTGGTTTATTAATAAGGTCAAGGACCTCCATGTCTCCCCGAATCGGAGGCTTGCTCCGCTTTATCTTTGGAAAAATGAGCAGAGCAGAAAGAATTACCTTGAGGTAACCGGGATGACCCAGGCTATAGCCAGCCAGATAATGCCAGTGCCCCCGCCGAAGATTTTCGTCGGTGATATTTTTCCAATTGAAAATAAGTTCATTTCTTTGCTTAATTAAATTGAGATGGCTGCGATCGTAGAGATTGAAGGTACTTTCATGTTCGTGAATTACTTTTGATTTTGGTTCCCAAATAATTGAGTAACCGGCTTTCCAGGCCCGCCAGCCGATGTCAATATCTTCCCAGTAGCCCGGGGAATAGATCTCATCAAACCCACCTAAGTCGTACCAATGTTTGGTGCGGAAGATCGCGCTTCCACCTGAGGCCCAGGCCGAGAAATGAGCCATGGTTTTATTTTCTCCCCGGATGTAATTCAGCTTGCCTTGCCAAGTGACGACCGGCCAGCTACTGGTAGTCTCGTTTAGGGTGACAGCAAAAACCGATTGATCTTCAAAATGGGAGAGGGCTGCCTCTAAATAATTTTTTGTGACAGCAACATCATTATTCAGAAGAACAAAGAATTCCGTTTCGACCGCCTTTACGCCCAGATTGATGGCGCTGGGGAAACCCATGTTCTTTTCGCGATGAAGACAGGTAATTGTTGGGTAATTCTCCTTGAGGAAGGCCACCGTACCATCAATTGAACCGTCGTCAACGATGATTATTTTGGTGCCATGGCCTGAGTACTTGACGACCTGAGGCAGATGCTTCGCGAGGAGAGGTTTCCCGTTATAGGAAGGAATGATAATAGAGTAGCTTTTTTTCATCATGCTTTCTGCAACTTTATGGCTACAGAAATGCCAATCGGATAATTGAAAAACCGGAGTAATTTTATTTCGGTAATAAAAATAGTCTTTAGGATTTGGTTGATAAAGTTATTGTATGCTAGTTTGTAGTTCAGCCGCGAATCATATTCTCCAAAACGCTTCAGGATCTTGATTCGGCTCGCCATTCTGATGGGTATAATGATGGGTGAAAGCAGGAAATTGAAATAGGATAAAAACACGATCCGCAGATTGTTTTTCTTCGCGAGTGAGGTCAGGCGGCGACGGGTGTAGCGGCGATAGTGGCCCTGATTTTCGTCATGAGCTGACCAGATGAACTGCAGAGCCGGCGCGGTTATCACAATGACCCCATTTGATTTGAGGACTCGCTTGGCTTCCGCCAGAACAGCAGAGTCATCTTCGATATGTTCAATCACGTCCAGGAGCAGAATGGCGTCAAAACTACCTTCCGCAAAAGGAAGGTGAAGGGCGTCCGCTTTCTTGGCCGGATGCCCTCTTCTTTTGGTATAGGCCACAGCCTCTGCTGAAAGATCAACTCCGGTAACAGCGGCCTTTGGAAAAATACTTTTGACAAAGGTCAGGGTTTCACCCGTGCCGCAACCAATGTCCAGAATTTTCTTTGGGTTGTCACCGATGAGTAGTTCTTTTATTAGAGTCTGCCGGCCGGCCCACCACCAGTGGAACTTTTCGACTTCATTGAATTTTTTGAGTAAGTCGTCGTTCATAGGGCAATTTTACCTCTTCGCTGATGCAATTTCCTGGCACAGATTCAGTTCGATGACTTGAGTGCCCCAGGGAAGGCTTTTTTCGTAAATGGGGCAAAAGGATCTGAACTGATTGAACCACTCTTCCTGCCGCCAGGGTCTCTCCTTGTCTGTTTCGATGATCAAAAAGATCGGGCCGTTTTTATCAAAAGGTTTGGTTTTGTTCCAGTACTTTGACTGATCTTTGATATAGACCGGTTGGTTCGGGCCATAAGCGATATCTGTCGGTTGGTAACCGAACTTCTTCGTTCCGTACCACCAAAAAAGATATTGGTAAGGAAAATCATAAACGCTGGCGACGTAGTTATAGACTTTGAAGCCATGACCCGACGCACGGGCGTAGACTGATTCGACAGTTTTTATCTGATTGGCAAAATTACTCTTATCTAATGAGGGGGTGGTCAGGACATTCCTGACGTAATCAATTCTGGCGTTGACCGAATTGGTAATGATCAGCGCCAACAACAGGAGGCCAATCAGACGAATGAAGGACTTACCGGTGAATAAAAGGTAAACAGAGCTACCAAGAAGAATTGTAAAGGGAACCGCCAGACCATAAAGGTACCAGAACTTCAACGGATAGGGGAAAAAGAAATAGCCAACAAAGGTGATGATGAGCAGTCCGGCGGAGGCAGATGTGGTCGTCCTGATCAGCTTATCTTTTTGTTTGAAAATGAGAAAGAATGTTCCCAGACTTAAAAAAGCCAGTATCGGTCCGGCAGATACATGCGGCAGAAAAGCGGCTCCCTGGGCCGCAGAGCGATAATTAGCAATACGATCAGAAAGCCTCGCGGCAAAACTGATCTTGTCCCCCAAAATACCTTCGCTGCCCGAAAATTCATAAATCAGGACCTTCGACATGGGAAAACCATGCAGGAGTTCGAAAATGACTTGCGGGACCAGAGTCAGGGCAAAACCGAAAATTAGCAGCGCTAGGGCGCTTCGTTTGGTCTTACGAAAGGCCAGGAAAAGCAGAGCAAAGGGGAGGAAAAATACCCCAAAAGCGGCTTCGATCTGGAGAGAAAGGCCGCTAACCAGACCAACCAGAAGCAGGCCCGACCGGCTTGGCTTCATGACTGCGCCGATCAGCGTCAGGAGAAATAATACTGTGAAAGCCGGCATCGCGTTGGCGTTCCAAAAGTACTTGGCTGTTTCGAAGCTGATCGGCATCAGAAAGAAAAAAATACAAAAGATCAAGGCCAGGAGGGGATTCCTGCGGTACAAAAAAAGAAAAAGGGCGATACCGGATACCGAAAAAATAAAGATCTGCCAATAGACCAGATAGGCCGGATCACCATTACCGATCAAATATGCCGGTAGGTTCAGGTAATACCAAAAAGGTCCGAGCAGAACTCCATTGATACTGGTCGTCGGCCCAACCAATTTGGGGGAAAGACCGGGATAAATTTGCCTTAGATCCAGCATGTCCCGGCCCTGATCGTATGTGAAGGCAAAGTTATTGCCGCTGACACTAAGAAATTTGACTAAGATAGAGAACCCAATAATGAGGATGACCCCGATCAGTTTGAAGTTGATTTTACCTGGTATCATGGCCGTTCGATGTGAAGATATCCTTGAACTCCCTTTTCTGAAACTCTGACCATTTTGGGAACATCATTTCTATTGGTCAACAGCAGGGTTCCTGCACCTGAGTCATCGTCGTCCGGGATCAGCCGAAGTAATCTGCCAAAATAAGTAATTTCAAAGAATTTCATACTCTCTCCCCCGCCGTGGGCGATCTGCTCATGCATTACCGGCTCAAGCTTTCGCGTCCTGGCCTCCTCGGCGAGGAGTTTCACGTCTTTGTAGTATTCCAACGAACCTAAAATGTTGAAGGTGAAAGGGGGATATTCCCTCCAATAATAAAGAGCGAAATCCAGATAGTTGCCGATGACAAAAACCGTCAGGAGAACAACCAAGGCTTTGACCCAACTTTCCTTATAAAAAAGAAGAGATTGGAAACTGAGGGCGGCCAGGATCACATAAAGCGGAATGAGAGACATTAACCGACTGAAGCGGTGTTCCGAACCAACGGTGCCATAGAGAAGCGGGCCAAGGATGAGGGCGACCAACACGAACTTGAAAAAATGATTCTTTGACTTTAGGGCAAAATAGATTCCGGAGAGAATAAAGGGGGCGGCGGCCAAAAGGAGCATGCCGTGCTTTCCGGTCGAGTGATAGTAAGTGATATCCCCCCTGATAAATAGATAGGAGAGATCAAAAGAAGAAAGATAAGGCAGGAAAAAATCATAGGCATTGTTAAAGGTAGGCCGAGAACCGCCGAGGATCGCCCCCGGGTAATAGTGCTGGATCAACGGAATAATCAAGAAGAAAGGGGCCGCCGAAACGGAAAAAACTAAAAGTTCTTTGAGGATTGTTTTTCTGGACCGGCCCGTTTGGTAGATCCAGGCAAGGGTGAGCAAAATCCAAAGCGGAGCCACCGGCCGCATCCCTTTGTAAGAATAAAAAGATAGCCCCAAGGCAACGGCTCCGAGTATCAGCCAGAATGGTTTACGCTCCTTTTGATATTTTGTTAAGGAATAAAGCCAAAGAATGACCAACGGAACGGGCATGATGTTGTCCAGGCCCATATGTGATTGGATCATTACCAGAGGTGTAGTAGCCATGATCAGGGCGCCAAAAAGGGCCGCTTTTTCTCCCAAGACTTCCCTGATCAAAAGATAGATCAAAAAGACCGAAGCGACGGCAAGGATGACACTGGAAAATCTGAGGAGGTAGATCGAGGGCCCAAAAATTCTAAATAAAGCGGTCAGATAGTATTGGGTCAGAGGCTGGCGCCAGTCTGTTCCGCCGGAGGAAAGAACAAAAAGAGGCATAAACCTGCCGCTTTCGTCGTGGCCGGTCCGGGCAAGAAGGGCGGCATTGTAGCCAAAG
>CAYQLI010000061.1:4849-6815 GCA_964418355.1 uncultured Pseudomonadales bacterium
TAGAATCGGCCGCGCGTGTCGTCATCCGCGCCGTTCACCTCCACCTCGATCGACTCGGCGGCTTCGTCGAGGGTCAGACCGGTGGGGACGGCCAAAAGACGATAACTATAAAGCGCTGTCAGAAGCAATAAAATTAGAGAGACGATGATCCATTTTCTGACTGACATACCGACATTTTAGCATTCAAACTAAGCAATACCGGTATACTCAAAATATGAAGCGCCTCTTACCGATCATACTGCTCCTCCTTTTTTGTCTCCCAGTGACAGCCTCACTACTTAAACCGGGATTTTTTGCGACTCACGATGGCGATTTTAATCTGGTCCGCCTAATGCACTTTTATAAAGATCTTAAGGAGGGGCAATTCCCGATCCGATGGGATTACGAATTTAACTACCGATTTGGCTCGCCGATCTTCGCCTTTTTTTACCCACTGATGTTCTACCTTGGTAGTTTGGTCCATTTTTTCGGGCCTGGTTTTGGTGATTCTTTTAAGATTCTGATCTTCCTCGCAACCGCCGGCTCGGTCATGGCCATGTATTCCTGGTTGAGAAACCATTTTGACAAATTCGGGTCGTTTTTTGGGAGCCTGGTATATCTGTATGTCCCTTACCGACTCCTTGTCACTTATGTGACAGGATCTTTTGGGATATTGTTGTCTTTGCTGTTTCTGCCTATGGTGTTCCTCTCGATTGACAAGATCTATTCTGGCAAGAGCCGGTACCGTCTTCTGCTCTCAATTGCGATTTTGGGGATCATGACCTCCCACAATGTGACCGCCCTGATACTTTTGCCGGTAATTCTTCTGTATCTACTGATCGCTTACCTGACCAACCGTAAGAGGGACCTGCTTATCGTTTGTCTGCAGGGGCTGCTTCTGGGTTTTGGTTTATCTGCTTTTTTTGTGATCCCTGCTCTTACCGAAACTAAGTATATTTTCCTTGGCTACAAAAAAATAATTGATTACCACGACCATTTTCTATCCTTTAGGCAATTACTTTATTCCAAATGGGGTTATGGTTTCTCGATCAAGGGCTTTTCAGACGATCTTTCCTTTCAGATCGGGGCGGCACAGTGGCTGGTCGTTTTGATAAGTCTGATTTATCTGGCCAAGAAGCCGGCTATCCGGCCATTATTTTTTTTGCTCGTGTTTCTTCTCTCAATCGTGATTATGCTGCCGGTGTCTGTGTTTGTCTGGGAAAGAATACCGCTGATGAGCCAGATGCAGTTTCCCTGGCGACTCTTGATCTTAAGTCTGGTTAGTCTTCCCTTCTTGGCGGGGTTTATTTCTCAACCTAAGTACGGAAAAATGTTGGCAATTCTCTTGATCGGCCTTTTGTTCTATGCAAACCGAAATTACTTACGACCATGGGAAGCGGTGCGCTACTTTGATGCCGTATATCAAAACAATGAATATGTTTATTTCGGCAGTTCTGACATCGCCGAAGAGACCAGACCGAAGTGGGTATTGGAAGGCCCTGATTGGATGAAAGACAACATTATTCAAAAGAACCAACCAGGGCACTTACTAAAAATTTCCGGGGTCCAAAACAATCTGGAGTTTGAGGTGGCGGCCACCAAAAGCGGCAGCTTGGTATTGAATCGGTTTTATTATCCAATTTGGGAGGTAACCGTAGACGGCAGGCTGACGGAAGTAAGACCAACAGAAAAAACCGGGTTAGTCAGTTTTGACCTGCCTGCCGGAAAACACGCAGTGGTTTTGAAACAAACCAAGACTCAGGCAGAGAAAATCGCGGACTTGATATCGCTAACCAGCCTAGTCATCCTGATTCATTTAGGGGCTTCATTTCTCATTGCGGAGCAAACTGACCGCGTATAACCCGAAGGCCTCTTTGGTGCTGTTGTGTTTGGGGCTATTGGCGTAAGAAACGTAAAAGGTGAGGTCTGGATTGTAACTACCGGTTTTACTTTCATAGAAATCCCGAATCGGGGTAAAGCCCAGGCC
>CAYQLI010000062.1:0-3265 GCA_964418355.1 uncultured Pseudomonadales bacterium
GGTTGGTAACCGATGACCTGAGAACTAAAAACAGCGGTGCCTTTTGTCGCGGTCAAAAGCAAACTACGAAGACCAATGATGTTCCTGGTGGGAATATTGTAGGTAAACTCGGTTTCGGCACTGGAAATAGGCTCCATTTTGACGAGAGAGCCGAGTCGTTTGCCGATCTCCTGGGTGATGGTGCCGAGGTATTCACTGGGGACGATAATACTGACCTCTTCGACCGGTTCTTGTTTGACGTCGTCAATGGTTTTGACGATCACTTCGGGCTTGCCGACTTCCATTTCATAGCCCTCACGACGGAGAGTTTCAAGAAGAATGGCCAGGTGGAGCTCGCCTTTGCCGGAGATCTGGAATTTTCCACTTTCGAGCTTCTCGAGTTTGAGGGAGAGGTTGGTTTCGAGTTCTTTGTAGAGACGGTCTTCGAGCTGACGACTGGTGGTGAACTGGCCTTCACGAGCAGAGAAGGGTGAAGTGTTCGCACCGATGGTCATGTGAAGGGTGGGTTCGGTCAGTTTTGGGGCTGACAGAGGTTCTATGTCTGCCACGTTGGCGATAGTGTCCCCGATTTTGGCGTCACCGATACCGGTCAGAGCGACGATATCCCCTGCCAGAGCCTCGTTGGTTTCATAGCGGGAAAGACCGCGGGAGAGCTGGACTGTCTCGATGGTATAGCTTTTGCCATTACCGCTTAGGATGATCTTGTCTCCCGGCTTGACACTTCCCCGGAAGATCTTGCCAATGACATAACGCCCCTTATGAGAGTCATAATCAAGGCTAGAAACAAGCATTTTGAAGCCGCCTTCGATTGAATTCGTTGGAGCTGGAATATGTTCGAGAATGGCCTCCATCAGTGGGGTGATATCGCCCGGCTGGTTGAAGTCGGCGGGCATTTCTTTGAAAGCTTTACCCATTCGGCCAACTGCATAGAGGATTGGGAATTCGAGCTGTTCGTCGCGGGTGGCCAGTTCGAGGAAGAGATTGTTGGTCTTGTTGATGACCTCTGGGACGCGGGCGTAGGGCTTGTCGATCTTGTTTATGACGACGATGAGTTTCAGGTTCAATTCGAAGGCTTTCTTCAGCACAAAACGGGTTTGGGGCATTGGACCTTCCTGGGCATCAACGATCAGGAGAGCGCCATCGGCCATACCGAGGGTGCGCTCGACTTCGCCGGAGAAATCAGCATGGCCGGGAGTATCAATGACATTGATCTTGACGTCATGGAAGGAAATAGCCGTGTTTTTGGCCAAAATAGTGATCCCCTTCTCCCGTTCGAGGTCGTTGCTGTCGAGGATGGTCGTCTGACTCATTTCCGCCTGATTTTCACGGAAAATATGGCTCTGCTTCAAAAGAGCATCAATGAGGGTAGTTTTGCCGTGGTCAACGTGGGCAATAACGGCGATATTTCTGATTTTTCTTTCCATGATGCGTAAAAAAACCCGCCACTGCGGGGTTGGGGCAGAATAATATGGGATATTTTACCAAATTTAGAGGGAAATTACCAGTAGCCAGGCTCAGAGCGGGCGAAGGAACTTGGGGTGGAGCGCCTTCTTTTCCAGGATATAGATGGTGAGTGAGCTGAAGCTAATGCCGAGAAGCAAGCCGCCGATGACGTCGGTGGTCCAGTGCTCGCCCAGGGAGACGCGGGATAAAAGCATCAGGAAAAGAAAGAGAAAACATAAGAAAGACAGGATCTTTTTGCTTTGTGAAGATAATTTTTTCGACTGGAAAATCAGGTAACTGACCAAGACGGCCAAAAAGGCAGTCCGAAAACTGTGTCCGGAGGGGAATGAGTGGCCGGTTTGGACATAGGCGCTGGGGAAAAGGACGTCGAGGTTGTAGCGAAAGAAAATATTCGGGGGCCCTGGGTGATAAAGGAAGATCTTGCCAAGGAGTTCAATTCCCGTTCCAAAGGCAAACATAAAAAGCGCGATCAGACCGCGCCTGAATTTGAGGAAAAAGAGAGTGGCGAGAAGGACAAGACCAGTGATCTCAACAGAGCCTAGTAAACTTAGTACGGATAAAGGAGTGTCGAAGGATGTGGTGAGATATTTTTGGATGGTGATAGTGATGAACTGATCAGTTTGGGTATAAATACCGGCGACCACCATGATGGAAAAAATGAGAAAGACAGCAAGAGAAACGATTGCCCACTTCAATGACGTCATTTCTTTAATATAACCTACCTGAGTTTGCCGGTCCAGATGATATCCTCCCGGCGCAAATTGCCGCCGGCGAGACAGATGCGGTCTATAATAATTTCGTTTGGAAATTCAGCTTTAACGACCTCAAGCGCCTCATCGGTTGAGGTTGGAACCGTGCGGCGGAGAATTTTGATAAAGTCAGTGGTGACCGGACGGAAACCGGGCAAAACAGAAGAGATTTGGGCAACTAACTTCCTTGTAAAACTAGTGTCGAATTTGGCTACAATGCTGGTGTCCATTTTTTCGAAACCTGTGACCGTAAGAGTGAACTGTTTGAGGACAGAAACCAGAGGACTGGTTTTTTGGATCAGAAACTCATTGCTGACCAGATCATCGAGAGCAGTGTTCACCAGGATGGTTAGATGCGGTAGGGTGTCGGACTCGGCTTCTTCCAGTTTTTTCTCTGTCAGAAGTTTTTGGCGCAAGGAAAAAACCTTATTGATAAATTGTTCTTCCGGGAGTCCGAAAATCGCCAGGGGTCGGCTCATGAACTGATTATAGCTGAATCTGGCTAGACCCGGGGCTGAACTGATATTAGTTACATGGGCCGATCGTGGATGAAGGAATGTTCGGGATGAGGTTCTGCGCGCCATCGGTAGCCACTCCCCAGGCTTTGACCGTCAGTTGTTTACCAGTAAAGGAAGCCGGGAAACCACCCCAGACATTGGCGTAGGAGCAAGCACCATTGGGAGGACAGACTCCCGGTAAGTCAGCCCGGACAATGTTGGCCAGAGAGTTGATGGTGTAGACGTTGGTAGGTTCCCCAACCGGAGACACCTCCGCCTTGACCGTCACCTTATTGGCATAGTTCCTTCGATCAGTGACCCAGCCGGAAGCCCAGTTGCAGGTGATGCTGTCAACGTAGCCGAAGATGTTGCCGTTAAGTACCGGCGTGGGGGTAGGAGTAGGAGTGGTGACCGGCGTCGGAGTCGGGGTGGGAGTCGGAGTCGGTGTAGGTGTTGGAGTTGGTGTTGGCGTGGGGGTGGGACTAGTACACGGCCCAAAGGTGGATGAAGGAATGTTCGGGATGAGGTTCTGCGCGCCATCGGTAGCCACTCCCC
>CAYQLI010000062.1:3365-6788 GCA_964418355.1 uncultured Pseudomonadales bacterium
GACCCAGCCGGAAGCCCAGTTGCAGGTGATGCTGTCAACGTAGCCGAAGATGTTGGAGTTGTAGGGAAGGGGCGGGTTGTTAGTCCAGTTGCCCAGCAGCGAAACAGCTTCTTGTTGGATCGTAGAAAGTTTTCCGATAGGGAAGTACATCGTCCAGGCAAAGTTTCCCTGGAGCTGAAAATCGAAAGATTGATTGGCCGCGTTAAAGCTGACGTTGGTGAGGGTGCCCAGTTTTCTCCAGTCAACCCACCCACCTGGATAAATAGTCTCTATTTCTCCCCCGAAATCAAATCCGCTATTGGTGATACCTATTTTAGAGTCCTTGATCGTAGTGGTTCCGGGAGTCATAACCAAGCCGATACCGCTCGATTTTTGGGGATCAATTAGAGCGGCCCATTCCTGACCGGGGTCTATGCCTCCCGAAAAGATACGGATATTTACCAAGTTACCACCCTCTTCGTAAAAACTACCACTTTGTATGTAGGCAACGTTAAATAGGTTGTGGGTAAAAATAACCGGGACCTGCCAGGTGATGGCGAAATTTGTATAGTTTGTATCTTCATAGGATATTTTACTTTTTAAGACCAGAGCATGCGGTTGTTCCGGATGGAAAAAAGCCCACTGTTCCAGATAAAATCCAGTGTCCCAAAGATTTCTTTCGGATAAGGGTGTAGTGTTGGTGAGACGACAGTAATTCCAACGGATGAATCTGGTTTTAAAATGAATAACTTTGTTATCGTTTTCATAAACAATAAATTCTTTGGAGTCACCCGTGCCAGTACCGACACCCAAAGTACCGATCGGGTTGCCGGCGAGACCGTTTCCCCGGAAGCCTGCTTGAGTAGGGTTGTCCCAGTGCATATCAGGAGATTCCGGACAGCCGGGGGGAACCTGGGAATAGTAGTTACCGGCCCAAAAGGCTGTTTGAAACATGGCACCGGCTTGGTTGTTATCAATTAGATTGACGGAGCCAAAGTTGACTGAGTCATAGATCTTGGTGATGGCGCCACCGAAGAGACTGTCGAAGACAACATTGATCTGCCCATCTGACGATTGAATTCCGTATTCAGCGGCAGAGACCGGAGCGGGGCGCCAGAAAAAGATAACCAAGGTAAAAAGGCAATAAAGAAGTTTGATTGGTATGCTTGCCCTTTTCATTGTTTGTTCTGGTCATTACCCTGAACCAGTATAAGCTCTGGAAAAAAGAGCGTTACCGTACCGGAGTATTCGTTCGTGTCGGACACATAGAGTCATCAGCCGTGGTTGGCTCATAACCCGTACCGTCAGAATTACACCTCTTACAACGAATAGTTGTTCCGCCCCAAGTATACGTACCTGGTGAACAGGTTGTGGCGGCCTGAACCAAGGCACACCAGGGAGAACCGGCGGTATTGCCAGCCCCGCTGGCTCGACAACGATTACCCGTTCCGTATATTCCTCCAGGGTTATACTCCAGTGTTTTTCCTCGACATGCTTCGTGTGTCTCTGAACCAGCTGAACATGTTGATGCGTTTCCAACTACAGCCCGTGATGTTGTCGGGGCCGCGGCCTTGCTACCCAGATAGCCCTTGAACAAACCAAATTGGGCCGCCAAGGCCACGACACCAGCGATCATTAACAGCACCAATGTTCCTCCAATTGTCATTTTCAGGTTTGTTTTCCTTTTCGTTGTTGGCATACTTGTGGGGATAGGTGGTAATTCTTGTCCCTGCACACCGGCATTTTGAGGTTGGTATGTGTCGTTATTCATAGAGGGTATTATTAATAAACCTTATCTAATGGTCTATTTTCACTATAAGTAATGTGCAGTTTGGCGTCAATACCCCCGTCGTCTGGGTTGCCGAGCCTGGATTCGGGTTGGGTTGGCTTATCTGACATTACACACGGTCTGGTTGCCACTGGCACTGATCTGGTTCCAGTAACTGATGGTTGAAGCCGTCGCCTGTTCAGTTCTAAGAGCCAGGTTTGTTCCCAGTGTTTTTTCTGTTTGACCGGGAGGAGTGACGTAAGCGGAGTAGGTATGAGCGGTTAGATTAATGATCATGCGAATATGGTAGGTTGTATTCGCTGTATATGGGATCAAGCCCGAGCTAACATAGGAGCTGCCGTTTCTGACATCAAAGAAGCCGGTGGGATTGGTGCGGACAATGGCGGCCAGGTCGGTATAAGCGGCGGCGGGTTTACCGGAGAGACCGACAAGAGTGTCAATATTGTTTTGGGTAGGAGTCAGATCATATTCAAAGGAAAATATGTTATTTTGGGTTGAAATAGGGGTCGATTGCCAGGATGAGGAGCTGGGGGCACAAGCCGAGGCGGTTTGGCTTATATTACAAACAGTATGCGAGTCGATGGTGGCGACCTGATTCCAGTAGCTAAAGGTAGGGGTGTCGTATTGTTCCGTCCTGAAGGTATAGTTACTGGCCAGAGTTTTTTCGGTCTGGCCAGGCGGGGTGATATAAACGGAGTAATTATGAAAAGTGGGGTTGGTAACCAGGCGGACATGATAGGTAGTTCCGGCGGAATATGGAATTTGAGCGGAGGCCGCGTAAACACCACCATTTCTCGCATCAAAGACACCGCCTTCGTTCATGCGCAGGATAACGGGCAAATCAGTAAAAGCGGTTGCCACTTTTCCACCCAGACCGACCACATTATTGACCCTATTTTGATTGGGAGTCAGATCAAATTCAAAGTTGAAGCTGGAACTTTGGGACGTGATCGGAGTTGATTGCCAGGCCAAGGAACTAGGAGCACAGGCGCCAGGTTGGGGTGTCGGGGTGGGCGCGGCAGTAGTCTGACTGACATTACACACCGTCTGGTTGCCGCTGGCACTGTATTGAGTCCAGTAGCTGATGGTGGAGGTATTCGCCTGCTCTGACCTGAAAGCGTAGTTGATGGCTAGGGTTCTTTCGGTCTGGCCCGGAGGGGTGACGTAGACCGAGTAAGTGTGAGCTGCTGGGTTGACGACCATGCGGATGTGATAAGTGGACCCGGCGGTATATGGGATCTGACCGGAACCGGCGTAAGCTCCACCATTTCTGGCATCAAAGAAGCCGGAGGGGTTGGTGCGGACAATGGCAACCAGATCTGAGAAAGCAGTTGGGGCTTTGTTGCTAAGACCGACGAGGGTGTCGACATTGCCCTGAGTCGGAGTCAAATCATACTCGAAGGTAAAAGTACTGCTTTGGGCTGGAATCGAAGCCGATTGAAAGGATGTGGGAGTGCTGGAGATACAGGCAGAGGGAGGTGGCGTCGGGGTGGGTGCGGCAGTGGTTTGGCTGACATTACACACCGTCTGGTTGCCGCTGGCACTGTATTGGTTCCAATAACTGAGGGTGGAGGTGTTCGCCTGCTCTGACCTAAAGGCATAGTTGGTGGCCAGAGTTCTCTCGGCCTGGCCGGGAGGGGTGACATGGGCGGAGT
>CAYQLI010000063.1:0-4829 GCA_964418355.1 uncultured Pseudomonadales bacterium
CATCAATGATGGGAAAAAATGGGTCATAACCGGCTGATTGGAAGAATATTTCGGAGCGAGGAGAACCTTCAGTTTTTCGGTTAGACATAAGGACATCTTACAACGGAAAATGATGGAGTCAAATACTTTCGAAATACCATGTTATATTGTTGGTATGACATCTGTGAAACGAGGAAAAGAGTGGCAATATATCCTTCCCGAGTACGAACCTGAAATTGAAGAGCAGGAACTGGCGACGAAACGACGATTTTTGGAGCCATTTTTTACGAATTTGGACAAAGATGTCTATGCCATCACCGGTAATTTACCGCCGATCTTGGCGGCGGTTCTGGTGGCCCGCCAGAGCCGGGCAATGACACGCGATGCCCGAGAACTGCTTTGGGAGGAATTTACCCAGATTGACGAGTTAGGTTTGCTCGCGATTAGGGAGGTGCTGGGTAGCGGATTCGATGTTGATGATTTTTTGGCTAGCGAGAAGGCGGCAAAGAAAATAAAGAATATTATTGATGGTTTTGGTGACGATTCGGTAAGGGAGCAGGCGAGCGCTTATGTCATGTTCCAAAACATGTCTGTTTTCGCGACCACTTTTGGAGTGGTTCACCCGTTGCTCACGAGAATCGAAGCCTCGACTCGGTATATAGATTGGGGAACGAAAGCCAAGGGTAAGTATTTGTACAAAGAATTGGATTTTGGTGACGATGAGGCAGCAAAGGTCATTTACGAGAATGCGATGGAGGTTTGTTTCGGAACTTACGGTCAATTGTGGCAGTCAGTTTGGGACTACGTCGTGTCCCAAAATCCCAGGGAGGAGGGTGTGGCCGAGTTCTCTTATTTTACGGCGGTCCGGGGGAAAGTTTGTGACAATCTGCGCGGCTTACTGCCATTAGGGGCGCTCACAAACTTCGGACTACATGGCGATTTTCGCAGCCTATCGGAAATGGTCATGAATCTAAGAGCCGCCGAAAATGAGGAAATGCGGCAGATGGGAGACCGGATGTATGAAGAATTGGCCAAGGTGAACCCGGAGTTTATCGCAGTATCCGATAACGAACATGGAAAGGCTTGGACAAAACATCGGCAGGCGACCAGAGAAAGGTTGGCTTCCGAGCCAGCACTAATGCGCCTATTACCTGCCGAGAAGACCGGATCAGGGGTGGAGGTAGAAAGTTCAGCTTTGGACTTTATGTATCAAATTGGCTTAGCCTATTTGTCGAGTCATAGCCCATCGGCTGATAAAGATAGTGTAGCTGAGGAAGCTTTCAGAATGGAGCAGAGCGGTGAGATGGCCAAACTTCTATCAGAAATTGGTCGGTTGCGAAAGAATCGCCGCCACGAATTGCCGGAATTTTTAAGAGAAATCACGGTGAATATAAAATTCAGGGACGTTTCTTTTGGTACTCTCAAGGATTTGTTTCGTCATCGAAGAATACTTCGGCGGAGCCAGCCTGATCTTTCGGGTCAAAGGGGCAACCATATTCCGAAAGATATCAGGGCGATTGGGGGAGAAGTGCTGGAGAGATATCAGGCGGCGCAAAATTATGCCGCTGAAGCAGTTGATTGGATGAGGAAACGGGGTAACGAAGAAGCGGCCAATTATCTGTTGCTTCATGGTATGTTCACTAGTTTTGATATTAAATGTGATTTGGTGGAAGCCTATTGGATCAGTGAACTGCGCAGCATCGCCAGTGGTTTTGAAGAGTACCGTTGGGCGGCCCAGCAAGTCTGGAAGGAGCTACTTCTTGACCTGCCGGAATTGGAATTGTTGGGTAGTTTCACCAACATGACCGAGAGTTATCCTTTGGGAAGAATCAAAGAAGCAGTTCGGGCGGATCTTGCCCAACGAAGCTAAAACTGGGGGTTGTTTTGTATAAATTTTTTGGTGTATAGTGGCAAACGATATGGCATTCAAATATTCAGATGGAGTTGTCTACGAAAGCGATTTTGAATTCTGGTACATTCATGGGCGGAAGCCGGCCAGAGAGGAGAAAACGGAGATCGCGGATGATGGCCCGACCTCCAGAAATGAAGGGTCATCGCTGACCCATCCGGCACATGAGTTATCTGGTCGCCCAAGAGTGCGAGGAAAGGGGCGGGGGCCGGAGTGGTGCTAGAAAAATAAATATGGACAGAAAACCAATCAGAGGTGCTTTAATTGTTTTTGAAGGCGGTGATGGTACCGGAAAGGGGACTCAGGTGGAAAGGCTGACGGAGAAATTCCAGGGTCTTGGCTACGCCGTTTCGGTTTTTGATTTTCCCAGATACGACACTTTTTATGGTCAGGAGGTGGGGCGATTGATGAAAGGTGGCTATGGTCCATTGAATCAGGTCCACCCATTCCTTGCGGCCATGCTTTATGCCGGCGACCGGCTGGATGCGGCCCCTCAAATGCGAGCGGATCTTCACGGTAGGCGGGTGGTTTTGTGTAACCGATATGTGGCGAGCAATTTAGCTCATGGGGGAGCAAAACATACGGACATAGCTGAGGCGGTTAGGTTTATTCAGAAAGTCGAGTTTATGGAATATGGAGTAAATGATTTACCTAGGCCGGATTTACAGCTATTTCTGGACGTTCCGGCAGAGGGAGCCCGGAGAATGCTGACAACCAAGGGGGAGCGGATCTATATGGAGGGGAAGGGTATTGATCTGGCAGAAGCAGATCTGAACCACCAGGAAAAGACGGGGATGATGTATCGCTGGTTGTGTATGAACCGCCCGGGGTTTGCGCGGGTTGACTGCGCTTTGGAATCCGGAGAAGTGAGAACCAAGGAGGAGATCGAGGCCTTGATCTGGGGTGAGATTAATAGGAACTTTGTTGTGTAGAATTAAGCAATGATCTTTGACGGGAAAAAAGAAGCCGAGAGGATTCGGCAGGAATTGGTTTCTTCGGGAAAGTTAAACGGCAAGAGTCTGCTGATCTTACAGGCTGATGGCCAGCGGCAGGAATCAACCTATGTCCGGCTAAAACGGGAAATGGGAGAGGGCCTGGGGGTTTCTGTCAGAGTTGAATTTTTACTTACCAAAGAGGAGTTGATAAAAAGATTAGAGAGCAAAATCGAGGAAGATGGTGTCTTGGTCCAGCTGCCGATCATCGGTACCGATAGAACACAAACCCAGCAGGTTTTAAATTTGATTCCGGAGTTAAAGGATGTAGACGGTTTGGGCCAATTTTCAAAATTTCTGCCGGCGGCGGTGAAGGCGGTAGACCGAGTCTTGATCTATGCCTGGATCAATGAGAATTTGCGTTTTACTAATGCGGCGGTGGTCGGGGCAGAGGGGATGATTGGGTCAAAGTTGACTCACTGGCTTTTCGAGAGGGCATTGGAAGTGGGGAAATTCGATCTGGGCAGCGACTTAACCAAATTGGTTGATTTTGATGTGGTCATTTCTGCCACGGGTAGGCCGGGATTGATAGGCGGGGCAATGGTGAAGGAAGGTGTGATCGCCATTGATCTGGGCTATCCGCAGGGAGATATGGACTTTGAGGCGGTCAGGACCAAGGCCAGCCTGATTACACCCGTGCCAGGAGGGGTCGGACCCCTAACTGTGATCAGTTTATTTGAGAACCTGGCTCAGGCGTGATAAAATACCCGAAGTTATAAAAACCACTCCGGCAATCTTCCTGAAAGGCCGAAAGTGGATAAGGAAGATGAATAAATATGGCTACAAAAGCAAAATCCGTTCCGGTTGTTAAGAAAGCGAGAGTTACCGCCGAAGAGCTATTCGAAGCGGGAGCTCATTTTGGTCACACGGCCAAGCGCTGGAACCCGAAGATGAAGAAATACATCTGGGGTAAGAAAGCCGGAGTTCACATTTTCGATCTGGAGAAAACCGTCACGAGGATTGATGAGGCTTGTGATGCTTTGGAAAAACTGGCGTCGGAAGGCAAGAACATCGTTTTGGTTGGGACGAAGCGTCAGGCCAAGGAGGTCGTTGCCGAGGTTGCCCGTGCCAATAAGGTTGGTTACGTCACCGAGCGCTGGCTCGGGGGCATCATCACCAACTGGAAACAGGTGAAGACCCGGATAGATAAAATGCTCGACCTAAAGAAAAAAAGAGAAGCCGGAGAGTTGAAGAAGTACACCAAAAAGGAACAGATCCTCTTTGATCGCGAGATCTCCCGCCTGGAGAAATTTCTGGGAGGACTGGCTGACCTGAAGATCCCCCCCGAAGTGCTGGTAATTGTGGATACCCACAAGGAAAGATCAGCCGTTCGTGAGGCCAAAATCAAGAACCTGACCATCTTTGGCGTCGTTGACAGTAACGGCAATCCGGATCCGATCAGTTACGTCATACCAATGAACGATGATGCGACCAAAGCGATCGAGATCGTGGTCAAATTGTTTGGCCAGGCAATTGCCGCTGGTAAAATGAAGAAAGTAGAAGAATAAAATGCTAGATAAAATCAAAACACTCAGAGAAAAGACCGGCGCCGGAGTGATGGATGCCAAAAGGGCTTTGGAAGAAGCCAAGGGTGACTTGACCAAGGCTGAGGAGATCATTGCCCAGAGGGGCTTGACCAAAGCGGCCAGCAAGTCCGAGCGGGAAGTCAAAAGCGGTCGGGTTTATTCCTATATTCACAATACCGGTCGGGTGGGTGCTATGGTTGAGATCGCCTGCGAGACCGACTTTGTCGCGAACACCGACGACTTTATGACCTTGTGCAAAGAAATCGCTATGCAGGTCGCCTCAATGGATCCGGAGGACGTCGAGGTGCTTCTCAAACAAGCTTATATCCGTGATGGTAGTAAAACGATTGAAGATCTGGTCAAGGCATTGGTCGCGAAGACCGGTGAAAACACCAAGATCGTTCGTTTCGTCCGCTTCGCGCT
>CAYQLI010000063.1:4839-6729 GCA_964418355.1 uncultured Pseudomonadales bacterium
ACGGGGTTACGTTAGTCTTGTGGTATGGAAGTTCAAGGAGGGGGAGGCTACGACCCAAATAAAGATGAAAGGATTGCTGGGGCTGGTTCTAAGGCAATTTCGAAAATAGTGGAGACTGATGCCACCCGAAGAGCAAAGCGAAGACCTGGTAGATGGGTGCCTTTGTTGGACAAACCAGTGACAATTGAGGTTGACAAAGGAGGGCCTGCGAAAACTTCCAATACTGCTGTGATTCCTAATTCCCGAACTGCTGATGTCCGTTTCATCGGAAGCAGACCAACATCGCCCGAAGACAGAAGGGGAACCCACTAAACAACATCCCCTGATTGCGAAGTTGCATATTGGTTTTGTGTTAAGATGGAGGCATGCTGACGAAAAGTGACAAAAGTTGGATTGAGGAAAAATTTGCTACCAAGGATGATTTGACTGCTAATAATATCCGCCTGGGATTGGAATTTGATAAGAAAATTGACGGTTTGAAAAATGAGTTGATTGGAAAGCACGATGAGGTAATGACTGTTTTGGATAAAATCATGACGGAGGTGGTGAAAGGAAGAGAACATGACCTAGTGGTAGCTCATCAGATTGAGAAATTGAATAAACGAGTTTTTGCCTAGCGATGGAAGAACACGAACTGATCAGAAAGCTGAGGACGAATCTGGACAAGGTTATTGAGGTGGTGGGTGGGGATATGGCGACCATCCGGACCGGGCGGGCAAAACCGGATTTGGTCTCCGGGATCGAGGTTTTGGCTTATGGGCAGAGGATGAAGCTTTTTGAGCTTGCCTCAGTGACCGCTCCGGACCCGAGTACGATCGTGATCGCCCCCTGGGACAAAAGTGTCCTCAAGGACGTTGAGAAGGCGATCCTTCTCTCCGAACTACAGCTGACACCAAATGTCAGTAGTGACATTGTCCGGATCAATATTCCGCCCCTGACTCAGGAAAGAAGGAATGATTTTGTGAAACTACTGCACCAGAAAGTCGAGAGCGGCCGGGTGATGGCCCGCCAGGTCCGGCTGGAGATAAAGTCGGAGATCGACCGGCTGAGGGATGCCGCCGGTGTTTCCGAAGATGATATTGACCGGCTGCTCGAGCAGTTGCAAAAAACATTGGATGAATATATGCTTAAGATCGAGCAAATGGGGAAGAAAAAGGAAGAAGAAATTATGAGTTTCGGAAGCTAATATGAACACAGATTTTTTGGGAAAAGACAAATTTATTGAACTTTTGGTAAAGGGCGGTGTTGTTAACCCCGAAGAACAGGAGAGAGAATGGCAAAAGGTTCAGCTATTCTTTTTGGGCTATTTCGTTGAGAACTCACTCAAACAGCTATCTGAAGCAGAGAAAAAGACTGTCGTTGCGGACGCGCAGCCAGATAATGTGGATGACTCAAAGAAGGTGATGGATAGATTGTTTGACTTTTTTGGCGCTAATAAAGGGAAATATAACCTACAGGAGTTGGTTATAAGTTCGGGAAAGCAAGCTTACAATAAATATTTAGAAACAATCAAGGAAGGAGCGAAAAAATGAGTGAAGCAGACAATGCCCTGGTTAGTGTTACTCCGGTCGCACTCGAAGTTGCCGGTTTTGCCTTAGTGAAGGGAGGAGAAATCGTTAACTTGTTGAAGATGATGGAGGCTTATCCTGATTTTGACGTAGTTCAGAAAATTGAGATGGTGGGTAGGATGTTAGGACCGGAATTGCAGACCCTTGCCTTGGTTGCTTTGGGCACGTTTGTGGTGGCGGAGTTGGGTGTTCACCTTGTAGAGGCGTTAGCGTCAGGTAGAGCCGAGAAGGTGAGTGCGGCACCAACTAGCGGGCCCGCACCGAGCCCCGATACCTTAGACAAGCCAATGAGTGTATCGCACGCTCCTGGTGCGGAGATAGA
>CAYQLI010000064.1:0-6707 GCA_964418355.1 uncultured Pseudomonadales bacterium
TCATGAGAATTGGCCCACTTTTTGGAGTCGTCCTCATCCCTTTGTCGCGGAGACCGGTTCCCAAAAGGTCAGGGTGACCCTTCCCGAAGAAGCCGCCTACATCATTAGCCACATTCTCCTGGACAACAATGCCCGCATCGGAGCCTTCGGTCCGAGCAGTCAATTGGTCATCCCCGGTCGGACTGTTTCTGTCAAAACCGGTACCACCAATGACCTGCGGGACAACTGGACCATCGGTTATACCCCTGATTTCGTAGTCGCCACCTGGGTCGGCAATAATGACAATACTCCCATGAGCTATGTTGCCTCCGGAGTTACCGGTGCTTCCACGATTTGGAACAAGGTAATGAGGCATGTTCTTGCCGATCAAAAGGACCACTTTCCCAACAAGCCGGATGGTATTGTCAACCGCGATGTTTGTAATATCACCGGCTTAATTCCAACCCCGGATAATCCCTGTGAAACCAGAAGCGAACTTTTTATCAAAGACATCTATCCGGGAAGTAATATTTCGACCCTAAAACAAATCTGGGTACGCCGTTCTGACAAATACCCTCTCCTCTCCGGCGACAACACGATAGACCTCGACCTTGAACAGCATCTCGTTCTCTCAGATCCCTTCGTCAGGGACTATTGTATTGACTGCGTCTATCCGGTTGATGACAAAGGCCAGATCCAGTGGCCAACCACGAATATCAACTACGATAGTTTCCGGATCACTCCGCCTAATCCAAAAACATATCTCAATCAGTAAATGGGTAAGAAACTCGTCTTAATTTTTCTCTTCTTGGGTGGTTCTTATGTCTTACTTTCTTTTTATCAGCTCTGGCAGACCCACCTCCCCCTCATTTCCCCGGTAGACTTGATCGAATCACTGCCTCCACTCGCGCCGATTTTTAGGAAACCGGGAAACAAAATCGTTTTTGGTTTTTTGCCTTATTGGAATATGAAATATTCTGACCGGCTTTACGTAAAATCACTTACCCATTTAGCTTACTTTGGCATAGACCTCAATGAAGATGGTGGTCTAAAAAAATATGACCAGCCCAAAGAAAAAGAACCAGGCTGGAACAAACTCAACAGTCCCGACTTCACCATTCTTTCCCGTCAGATCAAGATCTTAGGCAAAAAACTGATTCTCGTCGTCCGCGCGATGGACAACGACCAGATCGAGGCTTTACTAAATGCTGAGGCAAATCGTCAAAACGCAATCAATACCATCCTTTCGGTAGTCGCAGAAAAAAATTTTGATGGTATCAATGTAGATTTTGAATTCACGGGATACCCTGATGTGGAAACGCGCGACAACTTTACCAAATTTGTTGCCGACCTCTCCTCCAAATGTAAAATGCTAAATGAAAAATGTGAGATATCCGTAGATGTCTATGCCGATTCGGCCATCAAGAATCGTCTCTATGACCTTAGAGCCATCGCCAAAAGTATAGATATTCTCGTCGTCATGGCCTATGATTTTTTTCGTCCGAGTAGTGTTCAGTCGGGACCAGTCGCCCCCCTAAGAGGCAAATGTTCGGCTGGCACTTTTTATGACAGCACCTGTCTTGATTACGACGTCGTTACGAGCATCAGCGACATCGCCAAACAAGTCGGAAGTTACAAGATTCTTCTCGGTATTCCTTTCTATGGTTACGAGTGGCAGACTGTGGATCGGGAATTTTTATCTCGAACATATCCCCAAACTGGCGGTCTGGCCACTTACAAAAGAGTCCGCGATCTCCTCACCGACCCATCGGTCAGTTCTCTTTCGGCCACCTGGTCGGCCACCACTTTCACTCCTTATCTTTCCTATGTGGAAGACGATAAGACCTACCAGATCCATTACGAAGACGAAAATTCTTTGAAACTAAAAATTGATTTTGTTCATCAAGCAAAGCTTACCGGCATTGCCATTTGGGCCTTGGGCTATGAACTCCCTTATGACAATCTCTGGCAGACTATAGATAAAGACCTCTAGCCTTGCTAAAATTGCCTCATCGGCAGAACCAAGACCCAAAAAACCGGTTTTAACTTTTTCTATTTTATCGGTAAACCTTTTTTTGATCTTTTCCTGCTCACCCTTACCCTTCTCGTTCTCATTCTCCTTCTTTCATTGCGGCTATTGCAAAAACTATTCTCAGTAAGGTTCACCTTCCCGGAAAAGTTCCTCGAAAAAGTTCTTTCTTATCTGGATGGTTTTTTCACCAACCTCATTGCCAAACTTTACCTGAAAAAATTTAAACCCCCTTCTCTAAAAATAATTCTCATTCTCATTCTTCTTCTCGGTTGGACATCCTATTTTTACCGGGAAATCTTCATCGGCCTGCCGTCTCCCTATGACTTGACCCGCCGCAGTCAAAAACTGACCACCCAGATTCTCGACCGAAACGGCAAACTGCTTTTTAAGATCTATCAGGACGAAAACCGAACTCCCATTTCTCTAAACTCTCTTCCCCCCTATATCAAAAACGCATTCCTGGCTATCGAGGACAACGGCTTCTACCAACATTCAGGCTTTTCTGTAACGTCCGTACTCCGCGCCGTCTACCACAATCTCAGTCAATCAAAAACAGAGGGTGGTTCCACCATAACCCAACAATTGGTAAAAAATGCCCTTCTCACGAACGAAAAGACCTGGCAAAGAAAAATCAAAGAACTAATTCTCGCTATCGCGGTCGAAAGTATTTACAACAAAGATCAGATCCTGGAAATGTATCTTAATGAAGTCGGTTTCGGTGGTCCGGGTTATAGTAATAAGGAGGCCGCCCGTCAATATTTCAATGCCGACGCCAGTGATCTAACTCTCCCCCAAGCCGCCTTCCTGGCCGGCTTGAAGGTGGGCGTCTGGCCCGAGCAAATACTCACCTTACCTTTCCCCAAAACTTTCTCTTTCCCGACAGAATCTGGTACTCAATCTGATGCTGCGGTCCGGCTACCTCACCAAGGATCAACTCGACCAAGCACTAAGTACCAAACTGGAATTTGCCTCTCCAAAAATCGAGATCAAGGCACCCCACTTTGTCATGTATATCCGCGACCTTCTGGTTGACCAATTCGGCGAAGAACTTGTCAGTCATGGAGGCCTCAAAGTGACTACTACTTTAGATCTTGCCCTCCAAAAAAACGCAGAGGAAATCATGAACCAAGAACTCGATCGGCTTTCCCTCATGCATGTGACCAACGGCTCCGTTCTGATCACCCGGCCCAGCACGGGCGAAATCCTCGTCATGGTCGGTTCAAAAAATTACTTCGATATTAATAACGATGGTCAAGTAAATCTGACCACTTCCCTCCGCCAGCCCGGCTCCTCTATCAAGGTCGTCAATTATGCCTTGGCCTTTGAAAAAGGGGCCGGTCCCAACTCCCTTATCAAAGATGAGCCGATTAGTTTTAATCTCCCCGGCTCCGGCCTTTGGACACCCAAAAATTACGACGGTCGTTTCCATGGGACCTTGACCCTCCGCCAGGCATTAGCCAATTCCTACAATATCCCCGCCATCCTGCTCCTCGCCCAAAATGGCGTCGCTAACATGATCTCCTTGGGTCAAAAAATGGGCATCACTAGCTGGAATGATCCCAACCGATACGGCCTGTCTCTCACCCTTGGTGGAGCCGAAGTAAAGATGACAGACATGGCAGTTGTTTACGGAACACTGGCCAACAACGGTGTTAGTATTCCCCTAAATCCGATCAGGAAAATCGAAGATCACGACGGCAAAGAAATCCCCTTTGACCCCTGCCTTTCCAACATTCCCTGCAAAAGCAGCGTTGTTCTAAAACCGGAGACCGCCTTTCTTCTTTCAGATATTCTCTCCGACAACACCGCCCGCGCAAATGCTTTTGGTTATCATTCCGTTTTAAATCTCGGGTCCTTCAAGGCCGCGGTCAAAACCGGCACCAGTAATGATCTGCGGGACAACTGGACTTTTGGCTATACTCCAGACTTCGTTGTCGCCGCTTGGGTTGGCAACAACGACAATTCCCCGATGAGTCAGGTTGCCTCCGGAGTTACCGGTGCCTCACCCATCTGGGCGAAAGTTATGACCAGCCTTCTCACTGAAACCTCTGAAAATACCGCCTTTGTTGTACCCGCCAATTTAATCAAGGTCCCGATTTGTACCCTTACCGGTTCCCTGACCTGCACCGGTTGCCCAACTCGTTATGAATATTTCACGAAAGGTAGTGAACCTAAAGTTGCTTGTCACCCGGACGAGATTATAAAAATTATTGAAACAAGAGCTAAAATGACCCCAACACCTGTTAACACTGGCCAAATCCTAAATGGCGCCTCTACCAGTCAAACCAACTAAACAATGAAGTTTTCTGTTCTCATTCCCACCCTGAATGAAGAAAAGTACCTCGGTAAACTCCTCGATTCGCTCAAGGGGCAAACCTTTAAAGATTTTGAAGTCGTCATCGTTGACGCCCATTCCGACGACAAAACCGTCGCGGTCGCCAACCAATATAAAAAATCATTAGACCTCAGGATCATCAATTCCGGCAAGAGAAACATCTCCCACCAGAGAAATTTGGCCGCCAAAAATGCCACGACCGAGAACCTAATCTTCTTCGACGCTGATGTTATAGTTGAAAGTAACTTTTTGGAAAAAATCGATCAAGCACTAAACCAAAATAATTTTCATTTTGCGTCTTCATGGATGACCCCGCTTTCTACCCGCCTGACGGATAAAATTATTTTCGGTTTCTTCAATCGGATTTATTTGGAAATAGCCAAATTATTTACTCCGGGTGGTACCGGTGCCTTTCTTTATGTCCACAAAAAAGCTTTTCGTGCTATCAAAGGTTTCGACCTCACCACCAACTTCGGCGAAGATTTTGATCTTGTGAAACGTCTGCATCACCAGGGGTTTAAGTATCACTTGTTCCGAAAACCATCCGTCGGGTTTTCGGTGCGGCGTTTGGACAAAGAAGGGCGCCCCTTCTTCATTTACAAGATGATCCGTTCGGGCATTTACTATCACACCCGAGGTACTTTTCATGATCCCAAAATTTATATCGAACATGAATTCGGCAATTTTTGAGGATCAGAACCGATAGATCTTCTCCCCACCCAGAGGTGTGTTCTGATCGAACCCATTCCCGGGAAGTAATTCGGTTTTATTTATCTTGCCGCCATTGGAAAAATAAAAAACCAGACTGATAACCACGGTCAGGGCAAGGAGCAAAAGGATGACCCATTTGTTTCCCTTTGGTTCTTTCTCTTTCTTCTCCTTTTTCTCTTTACCCGTCTCCCCCTCGGAGCGATTCGTTAATTTCAGCTGCTTCGGTTCGTCTTTATCCATAATTTCATGAAAATGGTCTTAACGCCGCCACACTCTTTTCAAAAGCCTCTTTTTCCGTTTGCGACAGATCCACCTCCAGGACTTTCTCTATCCCGTTCTCTCCCAAGATGCATGGCACTGACAAGGCCACCCCGGAAACTCCCAAATAGTTATTCAAGGGAACGCTCAAAGGAAAAACTGTTTTGCTATCGGAAAAAATGGCCTGCATGATTTTCATAACCACTACTCCAATAGCATAATAAGTGGCTCCTTTCGCTTCTATTATCTTGTAGGCCGCCTCTTTCGTTTTTTGATAAGCGCTTTCGATCACCTCCCGACTCATCTCCGGCAACTCGAGTAGTTTCTGCGCCCCCACGGGCGTGTTCGCGTATACCGGAACCGAAGTGTCTCCGTGTTCTCCCAAAATATAGGCGTGAATGCTGTGTGGGTTTATCTTCAGCAGCTCACTCAAATGGAAACGAAAACGGGCCGTATCCAGCAAGGTTCCGGATCCGAAAATTCTTCCTCCCGCATTCGGGATTAGTTGGTTGGCGCGGAAGGTCAAAACATCCACTGGATTGGCCACCATCAAAATAATACTTTCCGGCGCCGTCTGATTTATTTTTGGCAGGACTTCTTCCAGGATCTTCTTATTGGTACTGACTAGATCCAATCTGGTTTGGCCTGGTTGTTGCGCCGCTCCAGCGGTATAGACCACCAGGCGTGACCCTGCCAAATCGGCATAATTGTCTGTGGCAATAATATTCACATAATTAGGTAACAAAGAAAGCGCGTGTTCCAAATCCAATTTCTCCCCCATCGCCTTATCCAGATGCCGATCAAACAGAACAATATCGGTCGGAGTCCCCGAAAGCAGCATCGCATAGGCCGCTGTCATCCCAACATTACCGCACCCAACCACCGCCACCTTGAAAGATCCTGTATTCGTCATACGTCTAAGTTATACTCCTTTCCTCGGTAATTTTTAATTTTCTTCTTAGCCATTGGGTCATTTCTTTCTTTCGCAGTAACCCTGACTTTGCCCCCAGTTCTTTCACTTCACTCGCCCCATTGGAAAGTCCCATCTTCAAATAAACTTCTGTTTCTTTTCCAGATAAAATTCCTGCCACCATCCCCGCGACAAAGGCATCCCCGGCCCCAGTATCATCAACCGACTTAGTCTTGAAAGCCGGTGCAAAAAACCACCTCCCCTCACTCATCACCCCGGCACCTTTTTTACCATCTGTGATGGCCACCCGGAGGGCGCCAAAGTCACTGATTTTTTTTGCCATTTCTTTCATCTCTTCATAGGGGTGGTGTAATAAGAGGGAAGCCTCCATTCTGTTTAACACCAGCAGGTCTATCTTGGGTAAGATCCGAACCAGCTTTTCCTTTTGAGACAGTTCCCCCTTGCCCGGATTCCAGCCGACA
>CAYQLI010000065.1:0-6628 GCA_964418355.1 uncultured Pseudomonadales bacterium
GAGGGAGCGGATTATCCGGCCTGAGAGGGCACTGCCGCCCATGCCGGCGATGACAATGTTTTTGGCCAGGTGACACTTGGTGTGGAGAGTTTGGTTGCCCGCTTCAACCCAGGCTTGTTCGACCTGGAAAGGCAGGCCAAGAATAGACTCGTAGATCTTTTGATGATCGAGTTTGTAGGTATCCGGCTGGTCAAGAACTGATTTGAACATAGGGGCACCCCACAACGCAATGGCTACGCGGGGCGGGGCATTATCTCCAGTTTAGCAAAATTAAGCGGCGATTTGTTTGGCGAAGATGAGGGCGTGATCAAGAAGCTGGTTCGCTTTCGTTTCCTGATTGCTTTCGACGAAGACGCGAAACTCCGGGGCGTTGCCGGATGGGCGGAAAAGAACCCAGGTATTGGCATCGAGAATAAGTTTGACGCCGTCAGTGGTGTCAACGCTCTGACTCGTCAAGAAGCTTTTGGCTTTTTCGAGAATAAGGGGGAACTTATCTACGGGACAAGGAAACTTCGTTCGCTTGATAAAAAACTTCGGCAGTTCGGCTACCAGTTCATGGAGATCGAGCTTGGACCACTTCAGGACATTGAGCAATTTGACGAAAGTGGCCCCCCCGTCGCGGGACAGCATGACGTCTTCGTGGATGCAGCCGCCGTTACTTTCAAAGCCGAAGTTGCTGCCGAATTTTTTCATGCCGGCAATGACAAAGGGTGAACCGACCCGGGTGCGAACGACTTCTTTGCCAATGAAATTAATGACGTTGCTGACATTGATCGGACAAACGACCGTATCGGCCGCATTCCACTTGGCGAGAATGGTGCCCGAATAATCACCGGGAACAAAATCGCCCTTTGAGTCCACAAAAACACACCTATCCCCGTCCGAGTCAAATCCAACGCCAAGGTCAGCATGTTCATGCTTGACGGTTTCCTGAAGAATTGAGAAGGCACCATCTTCCTCGGTGTCGCGGCTGAGGAGCGGTTCCTGGATCTGGCCATTGATGGCCACAAACTCGACGCCCAGTTCGCGGAGCAAAGTTTTGATGACTTCGGTCTGGCCGCCATTGCCAGGGTCAATGACGATTTTTAGTTTTCGGAGAGGGTGATCTATCAAAGACAAAAGCATTTCGATGTAGTTGTTGATCCCCTGACTGCTTTGCGGAATGGATCCCATGACCGGAGTCGGAGTGACCTGCTCTTTGATCTCCTCATAGATCGCACTGATCTGCTGTTCCTGTTCTTTGGTGATTTCTTCTTTGTCACAAAAGAACTTTACCCCGTTGCTTTCGATATCAATGTGGCTGCCGGTGATCATGACTGCGCCAATCACCCCCATGGAAAGAAGCGAGTAGTTCGCGGCTGGGACGGGAATCGCTCCCAGGTGAATCACCTCACGACCGGCATGGCGGAGGCCGTAGACAATATTTTGGGAAATGTGCGGAGAACTACTTCGGGTGTCAATGCCGATAGCGATCGTACCGGGTTGTTTGTGCCGGTCCAAAAAGATGGCGAATGTGCGGCCAATATCAAAACAAAACTGGGGCGTAAATAGGGTGTTGGCGGGTCCGCGGATACCGGAGGTACCAAAAAGGCTGGGCATTAAATTTAGTATATCTGATTCTTGGGTTATAATGAGGCCATGACATCAGAGAGAAATAGTGGAGAGAGGGCCGGAGTTGAGTGGCATCTCGAGGGAGATTATCTTGCTATTAGACTTCCGGTTAAAACCGAGATTTATCCCGATGGCATTACCATGAAGGTAAAAGGATCTTATACTCCTGTTGATAAGGTGACTGTGGATGGAGTGACAACCATGCCTGGTGGTGAAACGTCTGCCGAAACAATTAGAAAAGGGATCGAACCGGATTTCTCCAATATCGAAAAGGCGGCAGAGAGTTTGAACCAAGCGGTGGAAGCTGTCCAGCAAGCAAAGAAAGTGGTTGAGGGTCTGATCACGATCATGAGAGCGCTCCGGCCTCTCAAATATCAAGGAACAGTCAATGTTGACGACGCGCTTTTGGGGAAAATGGTCATTCGGGGCAACCTTGTTTCAACCGATGAATTTTGGCGAAAAACCTTTGCACTGGAGGGCATCCATATAGAGTCGGGGGGTACACGAACTAAATATGTGATGGCCTTGGACGGCGATGGTCGGTATTTTTACGATCCCGATAGAGGGGTTAAATATCTTAAAGTCAGCGAAGGTAGGATAGAAAGAGAAGAGGTACCGACTCAGAAATGAAATTCGGAACTATTGTTCAGGCGAATTTAGAATTAGAGCTCGAGGGCTTGATCAACCAGTTCATTGATCATTCTCAGTAGGTCGTAATTTTCCTGCAATTCGTATTGGTCCTCATTTTTGTAGTTGTTGCCGGTTCTGATCTGAAAACGGGAGTCAGTTTCGATTTCCCCAATGCGGCACTTGCGGCCTGCGATTATTTTTACTCCCGGCCCCAGGATCACGAGTTTGTTGATCCCGCAATAATCACCAATCGTAATTTCGGTCCCGGCGCCGGCATAGATGACGTCGAAGTAGCTGAGGTCACTGGCATAAAATTTTCCTTTTTCAGGGATTATCACATCTCCGCTGAGACGTGATCCGGAACCTAGCACAATCTCTTTGGCGGTAAGGCCATCAGAACACTGGAAACTTCCCCAGGCTTCAAATTTGTCTTTCGCGATAGCGACCGTGGCTTGACACGATCCCTCAAGATGAACCTCGTTGCCGGCGATCCTCTCAACGGTAGAGTTAAATTTCACGACCACCTTATTTCCGATGGCGCTAACTGCTACGGACTTATCTCCTAATTCAACATTATCACCGCCAAAGGTGGGGATCAGAGCATCGGCTGATACGACTTGGGGCTGGTCTGGATCGGCCGGTTTCGTCAAATGATTTGGTTCGTCGGTAACATCAACCATTCTTGGCAGGATCGCCTGTTGACAGTGGAGACAATTTTCCTGGGTCTCGCCGTGAATTTGGGCGCCACAAAACTGACAGTTCGCGGAAATCTGTTTGTCTGAGTCGAAGGGGAATTTACGGTAAATGCGATTGGGCTGCATTCGGAAACGTAGCTCGAGGGGAAGCTCATCTTCCTGCCGCCTAATCACAGGTCGTGGTGGTTTTTCAGCACCACCGAGACTGCTTAAAAATCGTCTTAACAAAGATGACATGGGAGAATTGTACCTCTTGTTTAATTATGGGTCAATGTTAGAGGTTGGCGACGAAATTGAAGATCTTGGTCGAAAGGTCGAGAGGATTTTGGCCGGTTTTCAATTGTTTATCAATGGAGTAGAGATCGTGGTGAAGTTTGAGTAAAGCTCCCTCGCCAAAGGCGCGGGCTTGGGTAGTGAGTCTTTGTTTCTGCCAGGGCGCGGCTTTCAGGGTAGCCGGTTCGAGCGCCTGGATCAGGAGACGGACTTGACGGACGATCATGGCAAAAATGAGCTCAGCCGGTTCGCCGGATGTCTCCAGATCGGCAAGGTGACCGAGACTTTTTCCTGACGAGCCAGGTCTTAGATTTTCCAAAAAAGAGAAAATAATTGCGGCAGGTTTATATTCCTTGACCTCAGCCTTCGCAAATGGCTTGAGAGCGGTCATCGAAAGAGATTTTTTCTCGTAAAGGATAAGGTCGCGCTGCTGGTATTTCGAAAGAAACTCGATCAGATTATCCTTTTTTTTTGATTTTGGCAAAGAGAACAAGTCTTCGATGATCAGAAGGGGGGTTTTTCCGAACAAGGTCAATCCTTCCAGGACTTGGGTCAATGAAGTCAGGTCCAGTGCGTCGGCATCAAATCGCTTGATCTCCTGATCTTTGAACCTGGCGGCAGTGATCAGATCATTTAGCTGGTGGCGGCTTTTGACAGTATCGTCTCCGTGAATAATGATCATCCTAATTGATCTTAACCTGATCCCCTATCTTAATACCAGAATTTTGATTAACTTCCAAGACATAGTTCACTTCTTTTGGCGCGGGTATCAGTAGGTAGGGAGTTTTGGCGAATCCTTGGCTGATACCGACGACTTGGTTGTCCGCGATCCAAACGATATCAATGTCGAACTTCATATTCTTCATCCAGAAAGTGTATTCCTTTTTGGTCGGAAGGTAGAAATACATGGCTTGATCCGGTTCCAGTTTGTCGTATTTGGCGAGGCCGGTCTCGATATCTTTTTGGGATCTGACGACTTCGGTGCGATATGTTTTTCCGCCGAGCGTGATTGTTCTCGTAAAATGATCGGGGTTAAAGAACCTGGTAAAGAAACTAAATATTTTTTGCCATAGCCCGAAAGAAAGCTTGATTTCGCTTGTTGATTCGCCCAGTATGGTGCTTTCGGGCGAGGCTGGTTGATCGGGAATGATTTCCGCCGCGATAGTGATGCTCGGCGTCGGGGTTTCGTAGACCGATAGCGGCGGGTTGCCGATGGTGGCAAAAGTTTCGATGGTTTGATAGGCCAAGGTTGGCTGATGGTCTTTGTTCAAGAGACTAAAGTAAGAGAACGGCTCAGTACCGGCAAAAAGGAGAAAGGGGGTGACCGCGACGACCTGATCGTTATTCCAGATGTTGTAGAAGGCATGGTTATAGAAGGTGGCGATGGTTCGATCGTCGAGGCTTTGTCTGCTCCAGCCGGCTTCAGTGATAAAAACGGGCAGTTTCCTTTTGGTGAACTGGTTAAGGAACTTCAGGTCTGACTTAAAACTATCTGCCTTGTTGTAGCCGGAGAGGGCGGGGCTCGCCGAGAAAGCCGGATTGCCATAGGCATGAGAGTTCCAACCATCGATCTTTTCAAAGACTTCCGGGCGGTGGGTAAACATTCGAGAGAGATAAACGTCCCAGCGCATGAAATTTCCGCCGTTTGGGGCGGCGTTATCCATGGCTGATGGCAGAATAAAGAACTTATCGGAGCGGCTCTTGAAAATATCGATGGCATTATTCAAAATATCGGCGTAATCCTCAGGACTGACGGCGCCGCCGAACTCGTCGGCCCGGTTTACTTCATTGAACAAAATAATATAGCGATTCTCAATCGGCCAGGGAAGATCATTGAGAAAGTTGGCAAAGTCTATCAGGTCATTGTCACCAGGTTTCTCCCAGTGGCTACCCTGTACCAGTGTGGCGACGCGAATAAGAGGAATTATTTGTAATTCAGTACATTTCTTCATGAAAGCAGTCCATTTTGCTCGGTTTCGGTCGGTCGTTTGGATCGGCACAGTGACATATCCCCAAGCTCCCTTTCGGTCATGGTTTATCAGTTTCGCGGCCGGTTCGATCTCATCAGGAGAGAGAATGTGGACACCGATGCGATTATTGGGAAGCGAGAGCGGATCATAAATAGCCATGACCGGTGAAACGTGAGTCAAAAAAAGGCCGATGAATAGCACGATTAACTTCTTCATAAAACTATGATATTTTACTCCACTTTGGGAGAAAGATTTAGGTGACGGTAGGCTTTCGGAGTCGCGGTGCGACCCCGGGGGGTGCGGGCCAAAAAACCAGACTGCATCAAAAAAGGCTCATAAACATCGGTGATGGTATTGATATCTTCGGAGACAAGAGCGGCCAGAGTTTCCAGGCCGACGGGTCCGCCGGCATGATCCGTGATGATGGCGGTCAAAAGTTTCCGATCGGTCTCATCCAGCCCGAGTTCGTCCACCTGATAGAACTCGAGGGCTTTTTTGGTGATCTCCTGAGTCGGCTGACCACCGTGTTCAACCTGACCATAGTCGGCGACGCGACGAAGCAGTTTCAGGGCGATGCGGGCAGTCCCGCGAGAACGTCGGGCGATCTCGAGAGCCGAGTCATGACCAATGATCACCCCAAGACGCTTGGCGGCAGTCTCGATGATCTGGGCAAGATCAGTGTCTTCATAGTATTTAAGCCGGTGTACCAATCCAAAACGATCGCGAAGAGGGGCAGAAATCATGCCGGCCTTGGTGGTCGCGCCAATCAGGGTGAAGTGATTCAGGTCAAGACGGACCGAACGAGCACCAGGTCCCTTGCCGACGACCATGTCCAGAGCGAAGTCTTCCATGACCGGATAGAGGGTTTCCTCGACGGCTTTATTTAGGCGGTGGATCTCATCAATAAAAAGGACATCGCCGGTCTCTAATTGGGTGAGGATCGAGGCGAGATCGCCGACGCGGGTCAGTGAAGGACCAGAGGTGATCTTGATCGAGACCCCGAGGGTCTTGGCGACGAGATGCGCGAGGGTAGTCTTCCCCAATCCCGGAGGGCCGTAGAGGAGGATGTGTTCAAGGATCTGACCCCGTTTCTTTGCGGCGGACATGGCGATCTGAATTGATTTGACCGCCTGGTGCTGGCCGATGAAGTCATCCCAGGTGGTGGCACGGAGGTCGTGGTTATTCATGAGCGAAGCATTTTCAAGGCTTGTTTAATCTGGCTAGGCAATTCAAGAGCCGCATCAATGCTGGGAACGACAGCGAGAATTTCGTTTCTGGTGAAACCCAGTTGGTTCAGAGCATCGGTCAATTCTGAGTTTCCTTCGAGTGACTCCAGACTGACTTCTGACTTTCCTAGTTTTGGTTTCAGTTCAATGATGATCTTCTGGGCACCCTTTTTACCGATGCCGGAAATAGCGGTGAAAAAATTAATATTACTGGCCTCGATCG
>CAYQLI010000066.1:0-904 GCA_964418355.1 uncultured Pseudomonadales bacterium
CGGCATTATTCAGTTTTGTCTTTCCGCCTCTCCCAGTGGCTGGGCGAACTATCCCCGGGGTATCGTCCACCAAGGGATCCAAACCACGCCCGAAAAAAAAGAAGCCCACCCCCAAAAAGCCCTCATTGAACAAAAGATCGCTCTGCCTGCCTTCGATGTTGATATCCGGGTCGCCGGTATTGCTCCGGATCAGTCCCAAGCCGACCTGATCCTGGCTCAGGTGACCACTTCCTTTGGGGTTTATGCTCTGGCTGAGGGTAACTCCCTGAAGCTTCGAAAGAAAAAACTCAGCTCCACCGCCAAAAAAAAGTTGACCAGAGTTATGATCTCCCGCAGTTCCGACTATACCCCGGCTCACCAGCAACTTAACCTCCTCGAGATCGCTTCGCTCTATCATTTTCCCAATGTCGCCCTCACCGGACTCCGTAATATTGCTTGGGGCAAAACCCTAAAAGGGGAACCGCCAGCCAATCTACCTGTTGCCGAAGGTTTGAGCGACGAGGAAAAAAGCAAGATCAACTTCTTTGCCCGCACCGAGTTCAAAAACCGCATGGCCATTTTCGGTATCAAGAACGGTGAAGATCGCCGCCGCCACGTTTATATTTTAGGTAAATCCGGTACCGGAAAAACTACTCTTATCTCAAACATGGCCATCGCTGATATCAGGAACCGCGCCGGTGTCGCCGTCATCGACCCTCACGGTGATCTTTCTGATATTCTGCTCGACTTTATCCCGAGCTACCGTGTCAATGACGTCGCCTATCTTGACCCTAGTAATAAGGAATCTTCCTTCCACCTAAACCCGCTTTTCGTCAAAAACCCCGAACACCGCGAATTGGTCGCCTCCGGCATCGTCGGCATTTTTTACAAACTTTACGGTAATTCCTGGGGACCCCGGCTCGAA
>CAYQLI010000066.1:914-3154 GCA_964418355.1 uncultured Pseudomonadales bacterium
TCTGACTCTGGTTCAAAAGCAAGGCTCGACTCTGGCTGACATCATTCGTCTCCTCACCGATAAGAAATTCAGAGACAGATTTCTAGAATCGGTTGACGACCAGATCATGAAAGACTTCTGGACCCTCGAATATGATTCCTACACCGAAAAGTTTAGAAATGAAGCCATTTCTCCAATCCTGAACAAAGTTGGTCAATTCGTCACCAGCCCCACCATCAGAAACATCATCAATCACCCCACCAACTCGGTTGACCTCGAAGAGATGATGAACCAGGGGAAGATCATTATTCTGAATCTCGCCCAGGGAAAAATCGGGGAAGATAACGCCGCCCTCCTTGGTGCCATGGTCATTAGTCAGCTCCAGATCGCCGCCATGAACCGGGTGAATATCGCCAAGGAAGAACGCCGCGACTTCTTCCTTTATGTTGATGAGTTTCAAAACTTCGCCACCACCTCGTTCGTCAAGATTCTTTCCGAAGCCCGGAAATTCCGCCTCAACCTGATCCTGACGAACCAATACACTGCTCAGCTTCCGGAAGAAATTCAAAAAGCCATCTTTGGCAACGCCGGTACCATCATTAGTTTTGTCGTCGGTGCCGATGATGCCACTCGTCTGATTGCCGAAACCGGTGCCACCTATACCCAGGACGACCTTGTCAGCCTGGTTCGCTACCAGATCATCCTGAAACTGGCTATTGATGAAACTATTTCTCATCCTTTCGCGGCCTACACCCTGCCGTTGCCTTTTAGTAAAAATCAAAACAAAGCTAAGGTTCTTCGTGCCTCCTATGAGCGCTACTATCGAAAAAGGGCTCCGGAAGATATCACCCCAGCCTCATATGCCCCTCCCTTGCCCGAAGAAAAATCTCTTCCCACCCCCCGAAGCACAGCAGTGCGAGCGCCAGCAAGTCCCGAATCACATTCGGGGCAAGTCGCATCCCCTGCGACACCCCCCAGGAAACGGACCGAGCCTTTACTGATGCCTCCCCTCGAAGACCTCGACAGGACCCGTACTTCCGGTTTTCGACCAGAAGTGGTCGGCTGTTTTATCAACGATAAGAAGATCCTCTTTGTCTATCAAAAATCCCATGAACTTTGGATGTTGCCCCAGGGTGGTGTCGAAAACCAAGAGGATCTCCTTGCCGCAGGCAACCGCGAGATGGGGGAGGAGTTGGGCAAAGACTTCATGCATCAGGTTGATGTCAATTTCAGCTATATCGAGCAAGATAAGGTCGAGTTCCCCAAAGACAAACAGGATAAAGCGATAAAAACCGATACCGGTCAATCCGTTTCCATGAAGGGGAAAAAGTACTATTTCCTAGCCACTACCTCAACCTCACCTGAATTGAAAATAAACAAAACTGAATATAACGACTTTTGTTGGCTTACTTACGATGAGGCTATCAAACTTGTCAAAGAAAACAACACTGGCGGCCGCCTCCGGATCACAAACAAAGCTCTGAACACCCTGAAGGTCGAAGGCCTGATCGACTAGTCCACGTATGCTAAAGTTTAATTAATGCCCCGCGCGAAAAAAAGCGAAGACCAGCCTTGGTTAAAATATGTTGTTTTACCGCTCCTCCTAATCCTCTTTGGTCTTGAAGTCAGTTATACGTATCTTTCTCGTGTCAAAACCTCCACCCCCCGAAGCACAGCATTACTAAGTCCCGACTTGCAGTCGGGAACCTCGACCCCAACACCTACCCCAACTCCGACCCCGCCCAAATACATCTGCCCGAAAGGCGGTTGGGTTAATTGTATGCCTATTCTTTCGGAAGAAGGCGTCCGAAATTGCTCAAAAGAGGCCCTGGTTTGGTTCAGGGAAAATTGTCCCGACTTCCAGGGCGCCGCTTATTAGGAGTACTATTTATTTATGCCAGCCAAGAAAACCAAAAAAGTCACTAATGGGAACACTCCTCCTCGAACCCTAACGCTGTTATTAGCTATCCTTACCATTATCCTGGCGCTAGTCCTTTGGCTGATCTCTGCCAAGGCCACCGCCGGCGGCTTTTTCTAATTCATGATCCCTTCCTGGCTGATCTACGCCCTCCTCTCCGCTTTTTTCGCCGCTCTCGTTTCCATCTTAGCCAAAATTGGCATCAAGGGGGTTGATAGCAATCTGGCCACTGCCATTCGCACGGTGGTCATCATTCTCTTCGCCTGGGGGATCGTCTTCTTTCAGGGGACTCTGCCGCAACTGGCTCGTTTGAATCGCACCAACCTTATCTTTCTGGTTCTCT
>CAYQLI010000066.1:3164-3850 GCA_964418355.1 uncultured Pseudomonadales bacterium
GACCGGACTTTCCTGGCTCTTTTACTTCAAGGCTCTCCAACTAGGGGAGGTGAACAAGATCGTTCCCATTGATCGTTTCAGTCTCGTCCTCGCCACTCTTCTCGCCGTAATCTTTCTTGGTGAAAAAGTCACCGGGGCTGGTTGGCTCGGCATTGCCCTCATTTTTGCTGGGACTCTTGTTGTTTCCTTTGCCCGCTAGAGCGGCAAGTTGACTTGATCTGATACACTCAAGTATATGAAGAAATTTACCAGCCTCCTTTCCTTCCTTGCCCTCGCTCTTGTTGTTATCACCCCGGCCTACGCCCAAACTGCCACCCCAACCCCAACTACCAAACCCAACGGCGCAGCTTTCCGCCAGAAACTGCAGACGATCCGCGATGAGAAGAAAAAAGCCATCGTTGAAAGAATGGCCTCACGCATTGCGGAAATAAACACCAACCGTACCAGCCTCATGCTCCGCCACTTAACCAAGATCGAAGAAACCTTAAACAAAATCGAAACCCGAACCAACGAGATCGCCTCCTCAGGCAAAGACGTCACTACGGTAAAAACAGCCATCACCACGGCGCGGACCGCCATCGCTGATGCCCGAACTGCCGTGAACGCCCAGGCAGTCAAACCTTACACCATCGACATCACCACCGAAGCCAACTTGGGTACGGCTGTCGCCACTACCCGAAAAGCTT
>CAYQLI010000066.1:3860-6547 GCA_964418355.1 uncultured Pseudomonadales bacterium
TTTGCCAAGGATCTTCTTGCCGCTCACCAGACCGTCGTCGCCACCAGAAAATCGGTCCGCGACGTACTCAAGTCACTGGCCAAAGTCGTCGGTGAAAAATTAACAGAAACCAGCGAAAAATAATATGAAACTGAAGAACACTCTCTTAATCGTTACCGGAGCCCTTCTACTCGGCGGTTGTACTTATTCTGGCAAGATAACTACTACCCCTCCCACCACCTACGCTCCGACCGCGACCCCACAACCGACCAAGAGCCAAACTCTCAACGAGCTTAATGCTGATCTCAATGCGACCGTTGATGACGGTGGACAAGCTGACCTGAATCAGCTCCAAAAAGACGCCTCCGGCCTCTAACCATGGCCAGTGAAGCAGAGCAGACCAAAGCCGTTCTTGAACGAAGGTCTATTGGAACCCCCGAAAGAATGATTCTTCCTCCCGGCGTCCAGGCGGGGATCATTGAGTATCGTGATCAGGTAAAAGGGCTCGATGTCACCACCGAAGTCGTTACTGCGCTGATCTCCATTGGGGGAGGTCGCACCTATTTAGTTGAGGCGGGCACAAGTAACGGTGGCCGAAAAAAGCCAGACGAAGATTTCGTTTGTATCAAAACCTATTCTCTCCCCGGTTCTGAATTAACCTCTCTTCTCTGGCTCGGGGTGAAAGATGGTATGGGCGGGCAGGGAATGGGCCATCGGGCCTCGGAAATCGCCGCTCGCGCCGCTGATGACTACCTCACTCGTCTCTCCCATAGCCGGGACCTCTGGAATCAGCTCAAAGACGAGTCACCCGCCGAACAGGAACGAGTCAACCTCGCCCACAAACAACAAGGCAAGTCGGGAACCCCCGAACAGGTCACGATAGAACTGATGCTCATGAAAAAAATCATGGAAATCCAGGATCGCGCCATTATCGAATATAATCAGCAGAATGGCACGTCCTCCGGGGCTACCTCGGTCGATGTCTTTATCTTTCCGGAAACCGAACGTCTCGTCGAGGGACACGCCGGCGACTCCAGGTATTACCATCAAAAAGCGGGGGAAAAACCTTTCCGCAGCACCATTGATCATAATGTCGCCGAAAGCCTTCGCACCGCGGGCGTCGAAGCAAATAGGGAACAAAAAAGCCAGGTTTTTCGCGCCCTGGGCGGCGGTCTCCATGCCTTTACCCGTCTTGCTCGGTTCATGAATGTTGGTGACAATGCCTTTGAGTCTTGCGATGGTTTTGCCGATAGTTTGGGAGATCAAAGTGGCGGTCAACTCGATCAAAGTGGCAAGCCGGTTAACCAGAGCGATTGGCTTATGTCCGCCTCCATGGCCAAAGTTTTGACCGCCGATCCAAGTGAGGATCATGCGAAATGGGTAATGCAGCAGGCTCAAACTAACGCCACCGACAACCTTTCTTTTGTCAGAGTAAAACGCATTAGGTAGGTCGGGCTTGACAAAAATTCACTTTGTTTCATAGAATAGCACTCGAACGGTTTAAGTGCTATTATAAGTAAGTTAAATTTTAGAAAAACACATGATCAACGTTTTTTCCGCCAAATCACTAAATCCCGCCCCCGGCTATCTCTTGGTTGAACCCGCCAAGCAGGACAAAAAAACCGACTCCGGTATCTATCTTCCCGATAGTCATGAAGACAAACCCCAATACGGCACCGTGCTTGCGGTCGGGGATGATCTTACGACCACCGAAGGTACCAAACTGAAATCACCCGCCAAAAAAGGCGACACTGTCGTCTACAAGAAATGGGGTGGCAACGAGGTCGTGATTGACCGCATCGAGTATCAGTTCCTCAAATTCGACGACATATTAGCAATCGTTACCAAATAAATAAAAAATGGCCAAACAAGTCCTTTTCTCCGATGAAGCCCGCCAGAAATTGATGGGCGGCGTTAACAAACTCGCCAAAGCTGTCGTTACCACCCTCGGTCCCAAAGGCCGCAATGTGGCGATTGACAAAAAATGGGGCGCCCCCACCGTCCTCCACGATGGTGTTTCTGTCGCCAAGGAGATCGAACTTCCAGATCCATTTGAGAATATGGGTGCTCAGCTCGTCAAAGAAGCCGCCAGCAAAACTAACGATATTGCCGGAGACGGTACCACTACCGCCACCTTACTCGCTCAGCAGATCGTCGTTGCCGGAATGAAAAACATCACTGCCGGGGCTAATCCCATGCAGATGAAGACCGGTATTGATAAAGCCGTCGCCGCCGTTGTCAAAGAGCTCGCCAAATTGAAGAAAGATCTCAAGGAAAGCGATTGGCAATCGGTCGCCACTATTTCCGCCCAAAACGAAAAGATCGGGGCCAAGATCGCCGAAGCCTTGAAGCTCGTCGGCCGTGATGGTGTGGTCGAGGTAGAGGAGAGCCAGGGATTGGATTTTGAAATTGAGCACAAAGAGGGTATGGCCTTCGACAAGGGCTATGCTTCGGCCTACTTCGTCACCGATCCAGCGAAGATGGAAGCTACCATCGAAAATCCTTACATCTTGATCACTGATCAAAAAATCAGCTCAGTCAGCGACTTCCTTCCGGTTCTGGAAAAAGTCATCAAGATAAGTAAGAACTTCGTCATCATCGCCGATGATATTGACGGGGAAGCTCTCGCCACTCTGGTCGTGAACAAGATGCGCGGCACTTTCAACGTCCTCGCTGTCAAGGCTCCCGCCTTCGGTGATCGTCGCAAA
>CAYQLI010000067.1:0-2936 GCA_964418355.1 uncultured Pseudomonadales bacterium
AAAATCATTGCTTATCCCTTTGGCTAGGGTGTTTCATTCTCGATGTAGAACGCAAATGATTGGTATAGGCCGTGCCAGAAAGAAGCTGAACCGCTATGATCTCTCATGAGTTACGTCCGCTTTCTGAAGATATCCTCTCTTTCCAACATAAAAGTTCAGACTAAAACAAAAACTTTTATATGAATGTACTACTTCCTGCGATCGCGATGTCGCGGCCGAAATACACCATTATTAAGGCGGATCTTGACCAAGATCGCGAAGAAATCCTCAAACTTTGGAGACGGAATCTTTTGCCGTATTCGGAAGCTCGCTATGCCTGGGTTTACGCCAGTCCGTCGGGGCCTCGCTCGGAAGGTTGGTTAGCGAAAACAAGTTCGGGAGAAGTAGTCGGGTTTACCGGCCTTCTATATCGGAAAATGAAAATAGGAGATCGCCATTTTGAGGTCGGACACGCAGTTGATCTGGTCGTTGATCCACCGCACCGGGCGTTCGGCCCGATTCTGGGTCTGCAACGAACAATGATCCAATCGATTCGGCAGCGGACGATCCCCTTCATCTATGGTTTCCCCGATCGACGGCTGGAGAGAATTTTTAAGCGGATCGGATACCAGTATTTGGGAGAGTCGGAACGGTGGACTAAACTGCTTCGATCTGAAGATTGGGTCAAAAAATATGTGTCCTTCACGAGTGTGGCAAAAATCTCAGGACGCCTAATCGATGCTGTATTGAGATGGAACGTTAAAGACCGATCCTATACCAAGCCGGATCGCGGACAATTCGAAGCGAATCCTGAGTTTGACGAACGATTCGACGATCTTTTCCTGCGGGGGGCAGCTCAGTACGAAATTGTCGGCGAGCGAACTGCAGCCCATTTGAAGTGGCGGTTTGAACATCCTCAGCATGTTCCCTATCGCACTCTTGCTCTTTCAAGCAGCAGTGGACGGCTTCACGGCTATATTGTCTTTTTCTGCCAGAAAGGCGTGGCTCGAATCGTAGATCTATTTGCAGAGCCATTCGACTGGCTCGATTCGCTGTTGGGTGAATTGATTTTCAGAATGCGACGAGAAGCGATCTTCTCCATTAGTTGTTCATATATGGGTTCCGCATGGTTTTCTTCACTTCTCATGGAGTGGGGGTTTCACAGACGAGCCGTAGGAGCGGTGATGATGGTCCTTCCAAACGACAATTTCCCAGTCGTGCACCTCTTTGATCGTGGACGATGGTTCGTGACCGAGTGCGATCGGGATGTCTAGCCCGCATTATTCACGAGAGTTCGTGACGAAACTGCCGAGACGCCACGCGAGGCGGACGCGTGGAGCTGCGGGCCCGCCGTCAGGCTTGTCGTAGCGGCGTATCGGCGGTTGTAGTAGAAGTCTTCGTGAATAATGCGGGCTAGAGAGGACGATTGGGATGGGGATTAGGCTTTACAAGGATGAGGATAGGAACAGGTGGGAAGAGTTTGTTGCGGCCTCCGGAAACGCGACCGCATATCATCAACTCGGCTGGAAGCATGTTATCGAGACAAGCTTTGGACATCGGACTCACTATTTATTGTCAGAGGACACAAAAGGAAGGATTGACGGGATTTTTCCGATGGTTCAGCTGAAGAGCCTCCTTTTTGGAAATTTTTTCGTTTCGCTCCCGTATTTTAACTATGGTGGGATCTGCACCGATCGGAGGAAGCTTTCGGGCCCGTTGCTTCAAGAGGCGATTAGGGTTGCCCATAAGGAAGGTGCCGCGCATCTGGAAATCAGAGAAACTGCGCCGCTTGAGGGTGGGCTTCCCTGCAAATCGGCAAAAGTTTCAATGCGACTGGATCTTCCCGGCTCAGCAGAGGCGCTGTGGAATTTGTTCCCGTCAAAATTGAAAAGCCAGATCAGGAGGCCCCAAAAAGAGGGTTTTTCTGTCAGGATCGGTGGAGAAGATGAACTCGACTCATTTTATCGGGTGTTCTCGATGAACATGAAACATCTAGGGACTCCTGTTTATCCACGGGGGTTTTTTCAGGAAATTATTCGATCATTTCCCTTGTCGACATCGATTTGTGTCGTGCGTGATAAGAATGAACCGGTGGCGGCATGTTTTCTGGTAGGTTTTAAAAAAACAATGGAAATTCCTTGGGCCTCTTCCCTACGTGAATACAACCGTCTTGCGCCGAACATGCTGCTGTATTGGAGCGCGCTGTCCTTCGCGATCGAGAGAGGTTATGGTGTATTTGATTTTGGGAGGTCGACCCCTGGGGAAGGTACCTATCAATTTAAGGCGCAATGGGGAGCGATGCCCGTTCCTCTACATTGGTATTACTGGTTGCGGGGGGCGGGATCCCTCCCAGAAATGAACCCGAAAAACAAGAAGTATAGGTTCGCCATTGAGATTTGGAAGAGACTTCCACTGTCGATCACCCAGTTGGTTGGTCCCCGCATCGTGGGAAATCTACCATGAAGATTCAAAGGAGCCTTCCTCCGGTAGCCGCCCTATTTTCCTGGCGCGATCTTGGCGACGCTTTGGCAGGTTCTATTTCCGGGCAGCAACCGGTCAAGCAGTTGGAGGCGGAATTAAAAGAGTACTTTAATGTCAACCATGTTTTTCTAGTTTCTTCCGGGAAGGCGGCGTTGACATTGATTTTGCTCGGCCTGAAGTCGATCTCGTTGCGGAAGGAAGTTCTAATCCCGGCCTACACCTGTTACTCCGTTCCATCGGCCATTGTGAAGGCCGGCTTGAATGTGGCTGTTTGTGATGTGGAGCCGAACGGCTTTGACTTCCACTGGCAGAGTGTAGAGGAGAGGATTGGAGAGCAGACTCTCTGTGTGGTCTCGAATCATCTGTTCGGTATTCCATCCAGGCTAGACCGCTTGCGTGATCTCTGTCGGAGGAATGGAGGGGTATTGGTGGAGGATGCAGCGCAGGCGATGGGAGGAATGGATTTGGGCCGCCCC
>CAYQLI010000067.1:2946-4205 GCA_964418355.1 uncultured Pseudomonadales bacterium
ACCTTGGGAGATGTCGGTTTCTTCAGTCTCGGCCGTGGAAAGAATTTGGCCTGCGGATCGGGCGGCATCATCCTGACCAATTCGGATGAAATGGCTGCGGCGATCGAGCGGGAATATGCCCAACTTGCATTCCCCAGCCGGATGGAAACGGCGAAGGAGTTTCTTCAACTCGTGCTGACGGCTCTTTTTATCCATCCAGCCCTCTTTTGGTTTCCTCAGGGGCTTCGCTTTCTCAAGTTGGGCGAGACGATGTTCTACCGGGACTTTCCGATGGAAAAGTTGCCTGCGATGAAAGCCGGATTCCTTCGGCATTGGCGGACGAGGCTGGAAGAGGCGAATCAGATGCGTGCGGAGACGGCCGGGTTTTTCGCAAAACGTCTTCATCTTCGTCTCCCTGCTGAGGGACCGCTTCCGCTTCTTCGCCTGCCGGTCCTTCTTGAAAGTCGTGAGGCACGGATGCGGCTTCTTTCCCTCTCGCGCGACAAAGGGCTTGGATTGAGCGGAATGTATCCGGCGCCGGTCCATCAGATCGATGAGATCCGTTCTCTATTCGGTGAGGAGTGTTTCCCATCGGCTGAGGCAATCTGTGAGCGGCTGGTCACTCTCCCAACACATCCCCTTTTGACCGAGAAAGACAAGGATGAAATCTGTGCCCTTCTCGATGAATTTACTATTGAAGGATGCGAGTCAAGGTCTTCCTCGGTCGAATGGGCTGCGAGGGTGTGCGACAAGGGCACTGGATGCATCGCAAGTCGTGGGGGCAGGGCCAAGTGAAGCTAATCATTACCATAGATACCGAGGAAGACAACTGGGGAGATTACCGGCCTACTGGCCATACCGTTCGAAATATCGAGCGGATCCATGAACTTCAGCAGTTGTTCGACTCGTTCGCCGTCCGGCCGACTTATCTGATCAGTTATCCGGTTGCCGACGACGACTGCGCCGTTTCCATCCTCAAAGGGATTTTGGAAAGGAGAGGATGTGAGATCGGGACACACTGCCACCCGTGGAATACTCCTCCCTTTGAAGAAGAGACTAACGTTAAGAACAGCATGTTGTGCAACCTGCCGGCCTCATTGCAATACCGAAAGATCCAGATATTGCATAATTTGATTCATCGGCGTTTCGGAGTCGCCCCCACCTCTTTCCGCAGTGGACGATGGGGGTATGGACCGGATGTGGCAGGTGCTCTTCAGGCGCTTGAATACAGTGTGGACAGTTCAATTACTCCATATTATAGCTGGCGCGACAGTGGGGGG
>CAYQLI010000067.1:4215-6500 GCA_964418355.1 uncultured Pseudomonadales bacterium
ATTCTGAGATCGGGCCGAAACCGTATCTGTTTTCCCCTGATCATCCATACACGGCGCTTGATTCTGACAAGACGGGGCTAATCGAGATTCCAGTGACCGTTGGCTATCTTCAGAACGATTTCGATCGATCCAGCCATATCTTAAGGGTAGTGAACCAAAAACCGATTAAGCGCTTTTTATTGCAGGGTGTACTTTCCAATCTTGGGTTGGTCAACCAGATCTGGCTTTGCCCGGAGTTGTTTGATGGGCCGAAGATGATCGATCTTGCTTGCGTGATGAAGAAGAAAGGTTACGCTCTCCTCAATCTCTTTTTTCATTCGCCAACGCTTTTGGCCGGGCTCTCCCCCTATACCCAGACGCAGGAGGATGTGTACCGCTTTCTTGAGCGGATTAAAATTTTTCTCGCCTTTGCAAGGGAGGCCGGTATCGAATCGATCACTCTTTCGGAAGGGGCGGATCTGATCAAGGAAAATGCGAATCCCTTGTCTGTTCGGTCGGCGGATTGGGGCGGCGGAGGTACGTAGCGATGTGCGGAATTGCAGGACTTTATGCCGATATCCCTTCCGATGTCCTCGATCGAGGGATTCGGAGGATGACCGACTCACTGACTCATCGAGGGCCGGACGACGCGGGATATCATCGCGATGGGCGGGTCGCCCTGGGGCATCGGCGTCTGAGCATTATCGATTTAAAGATGGGTCATCAGCCAATTTTCAATGAGGATCGAAGCCTTTGCATTATTTTCAATGGCGAGATATTCAATTACAAAGAGATAAAAGTGGATCTCGAAGCGAAGGGGCATCGATTTTCCACGCAGAGCGATACCGAAACAATCTTGCACGCCTATGAGGAGTGGGGGGAGGGGGCGCTTCATCGTCTTCGCGGGATGTTTGCCTTTTGCATTTGGGATGCTAAGGCGGAGACTCTTTTTCTGGCGCGGGACCGATTTGGGATTAAGCCGCTCTTTTATGCGTTCTACGATGGGAAATTCGTGTTTGCCTCAGAGATGAAGGCGATTCTCTCCGATCCTGAATTCAAGAGGGGAGTGGAGCCAGAAGCGCTCGCCTCGTATTTCCTCTTTTCGTATATTCCCGCCCCGCTGACGATTTACCCTCAAATCAGGAAACTCCTTCCAGGGCATTGTTTGACCTTCAAAGAGGGACGGTTGATTGAGAAACAGTACTGGGATTTGTATTTTGAGCCGAACAGGCGGAAGAAGGAGGAAGTGGTCATCGAGGAGTTCATCGCGCTTCTGGAAGAGTCGGTCCGGATCCGGCTTATGAGTGAGGTGCCGATTGGGGCCTTTCTGAGCGGGGGAATCGATTCAAGTACAGTTGTGGCGATGATGAGCCGGGAGCTTCTGACGCCAGTAAAGACGTTCACCATCGGTTTTGGCGGCAATGTCGGCAGCTTTGACGATGAGAGAAAGTATGCTCGGTTGATGGCGGAGCAATACCGGACCGATCATACGGAACTAGAAGTCTATCCAGATTTCGACGGGTTGATCGAAGAGATCGTTAGCTGCTTCGACGAGCCGTTTGCCGACGACGGAGTGGTTCCTGCCTATTTTGTGTGCAAACTTGCTCGGGAGAAGGTGACGGTAGCTCTTTCCGGCCTAGGCGGAGATGAGGCGTTCGGCGGCTATGAGCGACATCTTGGCTTTAATATCGGCCAATATTATCAGAAGTTACCCGGTCTTTTTCATAGGAGGATCGTTAAGGGAATCATTGAGCGGCTACCTGAGTACCTGTCTGGTGGGATTCGTATTGACCATCTAAAGCGATTTGTCCGATCGTCTTTGTTGGGGGCGGCTGAGCAGTATCTCGGCTTCAGCACCAAGATTAGCCCGCAATATTTTGATGGTCTCTTCTCCAGATCCGGCGGGGTTATTCGGGATGCGTTTGAGGCGGCACAGGTTCGTTTCCTGAGATACTTTGATGCGGAAAATGCGTCTGACCCTCTCGATAAAGCCTTCTACTGCGACGTGAAAATGTATCTTCCGGACGATCTTCTCGCATTAACCGACCGGCTTAGTATGCACTACGGTTTGGAGGTGAGGGTTCCGTTTCTCGACCATCGCTTGATGGAGTATTGCGCCACGATTCCATCGGAAATGAAGATGAAGTGGTTCCGGAAAAAGTATTTGTTGAAGCGGGCTGTCGAAACGATTCTCCCACAGGAGGTGATCAGCCACAAAAAGCAGGGGTTTGTCGGCCCGACCGAACGATGGCTCCGTACGAACTTAAAACATTTTACGAGAGAGCGACTTTCGGAGAGGATGCTTT
>CAYQLI010000068.1:0-2196 GCA_964418355.1 uncultured Pseudomonadales bacterium
CATCTTGCCGTTTCCGGCGCTCGACGGCGGACACTTGTTCTTTCTCGGGGTCGAGAAGGTGATCGGCAAGAGACGGAAAAACCGGATCGAGGGCTATGTGAACACGGCGGGGATGATCGTCTTACTTTCCCTTATGCTGCTGATCACTATTAGAGATGTGTTACGTTTATTCAAAGTGATATGAGTGATACAAATTGTTTGTTCTGTAAAATTGTCGCCGGGGAGGAACCAGCAGAAAAAGTTTGGGAGAATGAGGGGTTCTTGGCGTTCAAAAATAAATATCCTGACGCACCCGTCCATTTGCTGGTCATCCCCAAAGACCACGTCAGCAAGAAGGAACTGGCTTCCAGGGTGACAGATGACAACTTTTGGAGTAAAATAATGGCAGCCGTTTTTGATGTTATAAGGCTATCCGGCCTAGATCGAACTGGCTATAAATTAGTAAATAACGGGGCGGGCTACAACCACTTTGACCACGAACATATTCATGTTTTAGGAGGAACCAAAGAGGAGCCTGCCGGTAAAACATAAGGAAGTGAGGTGTTTTTTTAAATGGCTTTAGTCGTAAAGAAAAAGCAAGGCCAAAATCAACAACAGTTAATCAACGAATTTCGTCGCTTAACTTGGGAAGATGAAGGCTTGGAAAAAGTAAAAGAAGTCGCAATGCGCGGTTATCAGAAACCTTCCTTGGTCCGCAAGGAGAGGAATGACCGTCTGCGAAAGGATAGAATGAAGATTAGACGCCGCAACAAGCGCGCCGCCCGTGGTGGTAAGTAATAACCATGACTTTATTCGATCAAATCAAGACTGATGTTACCAAGGCCCAAAAGGAACGTAATGCCGGGCTTTTGAACATCTTACGGTTATTGGTCTCGGAGCTGAAGTACAAAGAGATTCCGCCGGTTGGCGGACAGGCTCTAGGAGAGCTGACCGATGATCTCGTGATTGGCGTATTGCAGAAAGAAGCGAAGAAGCGCCAGGAGTCTATCGAAATCTACACGAAGGTGGGGGATGCGGCCCGGGCTGATGCGGAAAAGTATGAACTGGAGGTGATCAATACCTACTTACCGAAAATGATGAGCGAGGCGGAGGTCGAAGCCGAGGTGGATAAAATTGCGGCCGAATCACCTCTACGTGGTGGCCAGCTGGTCGGAGTCGCGATGGGCAAACTGCGGGGTAAGGCAGACGGGGGCTTGGTCGCCAAGATCGTGAACCAGAAGTATGGTAAGTAATCTGCTATAATATATTCCTATGAGTACTGGGGAAAGAAACCATAAATATATATGGGCGTCACAGGTAAATCCTCTGGACGAAACTGAGCCTTATAATTTAAAGGAAGGGTCGCTTGAGACCCTGGCGAAGCAGGTTATGGTGATTCTCGAAAAAATAGATATGCGCCATGGGGAAGTGGCGAGGTTGGTGTTTTTCGACGCTCTTTTGCAAACGATCAATTGCGCCTCTACGTCGATGGCAGAAGGTGTCTTTTCCGGGGTGGATTTGGAGGCCAAAGAGGATTTGATCGGCATTGCCGAGTCCGGAGGGAGGTTGGCAATCGCCATAATTAAGTCACTTGGGCTTGAGCTGTTGTCGGCCAGTCAGGCTGCAGCCGTCCTTAGTGAACTGAAGACCCGTTTGCTGGTAGGTTAACGGCCGACTTCAAGTAGGGTAAGTAAGCTATCTCTCAAAATGGAGGTGGAGAAAAAGTATTTCGGTGAGGATGCGGCAGGCTTTGCGGTTTAACCGCTTAATTGATGATGAGATCGGGTTTCTCACTTGCCACGGGGTCTTGCATCTGCTGGGGATTCACCACGACTAGGATTAGGAGAGATTTGACACCTGATAGTTTTATGTTATAGTACGCTCCAATGGCTAGAGATGAGGGGTATACATATTTGCCGAGGGAAAACTATAGGGGGGCTCGGGTTGAGGATTTTGCTATTGATCTGGAATCTGCTGAAATTGCCGCTCGGGGGATTCTGAAAGTGATAGGAGGGGTTCGTTCCGAACATGGTCCCTTGGTGGCCGGCGTCTACTTGGATGGTTTTTTGCAGGTTCTTAATACTTTGCTCGAGTATGTAGATGGGGGCGGACGGGATGGTTTTCAGGGCTCCCGTATTTTTCCGAAGGATGATTTCAAGGGAATAACCGAGGCGGGTGCTGGGTTGGCTATGGACCTGATCGTGGCGATGATAACTA
>CAYQLI010000068.1:2206-6352 GCA_964418355.1 uncultured Pseudomonadales bacterium
AGCGTACCGAAGACGATAACAGAGTTGTGGCTGATCTGAGGAAAATCAGCGCGGCGGTATTGCTGGGTAAGAAGAAATAGATTTGAGATAAGATAGTCTTATGGTGAAGAAAGTTCTTAACTTGAATATGGAGGTGAAGGCGGATAGCCGGTATCGTTTTGACCGGAAAAAGGTGCGTGCAGGCGTCTTCAGATTGTTACAGGAGCAGGGGATCAAACAGCCGGTGGAACTTTCTTTAATGGTGGTTGGCGAGCGAAAGATTCGGGAGTTGGAGAAGAAATATTTCGGTGAGGACAAAGTAACGGACGTTTTGTCTTTTCCGCAGATGGAGGGACAGAACATACCCGGGGAGGAGAAGATCCTGACCTTGGGGGATGTCGTGGTCTGCTACCCGCAGGCAAAGCGGCAATCCCTGAAGCTGAACCGTCTTCTGGATGATGAGATCGAGTTTCTCACTTGCCACGGAGTCTTACACCTTTTGGGGGTCCACCACGATTGAAACGAGAAACGCCCCCGGTCTGCCTGTGGCAGATCGAGGGCGTTGTGGGTCAGTGCGGCATGTGGGCGAGAGCCCAGGCGAGGTAGTGCGCGCCCAGGTAAAGTAACGCCATTAACGCCGCGCTTCTCCAGTTCCTACCATTTTGATCCATGTTTTAATTCCTCCAGTGGGTTTAGGGTAAGCTAAATATAGCAAAAAACCGGGTAAAAGTCAAGACTATAGGTCAGAATGCTGGCTGAAGAGATCAAGGATCGCTTTGGCGGTCCTGTATCGGTTCGATTCGATGCCGAGAGACTCTAGGTGGGAGGTGAATTCTTGGATCCTGACGTGAAGTATGCCTAGAGCCGACTGTACCCTCGGCGTTTTTGAACGATCCATCTGGAAAAGTATATCGTAGTAAACATTGTAGGTAAAAACCTGGTCACGGAGAGTGCACAAGAGGCTGATCTCGATTTTGGCGAGATCTTCTGATTCACCAAAGAGGTTGGTAATCTGTTCGATGAGAAGATCAGTTTCGGTCGGGACTTTTTGGGGAATTTCAGCAGACATTGCCGCATTATACGTCAGGGTAGGAAAGAAATTATGGCCTGATGACGAATTGAGACCCTCTGATATGGTTTGTTAGTAGCCCTTTTTTGGGTATAGAAAACCGTATAAATTTTTGTGTATTGACACTTTTCACGGTGACGATTAGGGTTAGAACTGAATGAGTTTCTACCAAAAATATCGCTCTGAAAAAATCGAAGATCTGGACCTCGCGTCGGTTAGGGACGCATTTGGGACGATGATGAAATCCGGTGAAGTCGCCCATGCCTATTTGTTCGTTGGGCCACGAGGCCTGGGGAAAACCAGTTCGGCCCGCATCCTGGCGCGTCTGGTGAATTGTGAAAGGAACCTGACCAAGGGAAAACTAAACAAGAAACTGCTTGAGCCATGCGGGGAATGTGATGCCTGTGTCGGAATCAGAAATGGCAGCGCGGTGGATGTGATGGAGATTGATGCCGCCAGTCATCGGGGAATTGATGATATCCGGGATCTGCGGGACAAGGTAAATCTTTCTCCCGGCGTCCTGCCAAAAAAGGTCTACATTATTGATGAGGTCCATATGTTGACGACCGAGGCATTCAACGCCCTCCTCAAAACTTTGGAAGAACCGCCTGTTCATGCCATGTTTATTCTCTGTACGACCGAGGCCCACAAGGTACCGGAAACGATCGTTTCCCGCTGTGTCCGGATTAATTTCACCAAGGCTACGACCGATGAATTGGTTCGCTCACTGAACCGGGCGGTAAAAGGCGAAGGGTTGAAGATAGGTAAGGGAGCGTTGGAGGAGTTGGCTTCGGGATTGGATGGTAGTTTCCGGGAGGGCCATAAATTGTTGGAACAATTGGCGAATCGCTATGAAGAAATTACAGTGGAAAATGTCAGAGAGACCCTGAAGCTGATCGGTAATAGTCAGATCGAGGCGGTTTTGACAGCAGTGCGAAAAGGGGATGCTCAGGGTGTGGTTGGGATAATGGAACAAATGGAATCTGAGGGGATAGACGTGGTAAATTTGGTGACCCGGTTGTTAGGCAGTCTCAAGACCTCGATTCGGAAAGAGATCGCCGCCTCCAAAAGTCCGAGCCGATCAGAGACAAGACTGGTCAGAAAATTGATCAGAGTGGTACCGAAAATAAAAATCTCTCCTTTACCGCTCCTACCTTTGGAACTGGTGTTGACCGAGGCGGCCTTGCGTGGCGGCGGTTCAGGTCCCGCGCAAAAAGTTGAAACTCCTAAGAGGGTTGCTCCGGTGGTCGAAGAGGAGGCCGCGCCGACAGTTACCCAGTCAGGCGGGCAGGCCGTGGAAACAAAAGCAGATGATAAGGTGATATCCAATGTTGAGTTTGAACAGGTGGTCACCGGCTGGCAGAACTTGCTTTCCCGTTTGGCACCGCGAAATCACTCAGTAGCGGGGTTACTTCGGTCGGCCAAACCGATAGAGATCAAGGACAAGTTTCTGACGATAGAAGTATTTTATAAATTCCATAAGGATCAATTGGAACAGGAAGCCCGGCGGCGGATCATCGAGGAGGAAATCGCGAAGCTCTGGGGACCGATCTCGGTGAAGTGTGTCCTGGGAGAGAAAGGGGCCGCGAAGCCCGCCTTCGTCAAAAGCTACGGCGAGGTAAATGGAGTAAAAAACGATGATGGGGTGAAAGCGGCGGAAGAGGTTTTTGGAGTTTAGAATAGAGATAAATGAAAGTTATCGTAGACAGAAATATCTGTTTGGTGTGTTTTGTCCATAACTTGGCGAATTGGCATCTAAGTTGCACCCCAAGCTTCTCGGCATATTGGAGAAAGTTACCGTCCCCTTTATCCAGCGAGGAAGAGATCGCACTTGATCATCTGACAAGACTGTTCAAGGATTATTTTAACCAGAATGATGAGGTATGGATAAAGGAATTATTTGTCGCTCATCAAGCAGCCACATTTCCAGCTGACAGTCTACGATATTTTGATGTTTTCGTGCCCAGGTTTAATTTTTTCTACGAGAGCCAAAAAGGAAACATGTTGGCAATTTCAAAATATCTTGAGGAGGTGGGGGATAGGTTTCTGCCACAATTGTTACAAACGAAATCATTTTATGGTTTCGACGAAGATGCCGATGTTTTAGCCTATGTGACTCTTTCGGCAGATGCGAACAAACAGGCCAGTGGGATGTTGTTGGAGGTTCAAGATGAGAAACGATATTTTGTTGTGATGGAGTATGGTGATTATCATTTATCCAATGACAATTGGACCATTGACAATGTTTATCTTCATGAAATCGCCCATGTGTTTCAATGTTCTAAAAAGTTTAAAGCGATGGTCAATGATGCCTGTAAGGATATGGGGAGAGGGGATCTCCTGAAGAAAATGGGTATTTCTCCCAAAGATATGCTTACCGAAATAATCCATGCCTCCTTGTGGGGGGAGTGCGGCTACATTTCGAGGACAATTTATGGCGACAAGCTGAATGACGGTCTGGACCAAAAAGGTGATCTGTACAAATCAAGCATCGAGTCCATCGCTATGGCAATCCAGCCGATGGTGGCCGAATACTTGAGTAAGGGAAAGGTTATTGATAGGAAATTTATTGATGCAGTGGTCAAGGCATGGAATCTTGGCGTTTAGTTGGTGTAAAATACCCGGAAGTTAGTAACTTATCGATAAACCAAATATGGCAAACATAGGTACAGTCGAGAAACCAGTCCTGGTTCCTGACAAAGCGCTCAAACCGTCTTCCGATGAAGGGCAAGAGTGGTGGGGCAAAGTAGCCGATGGTTCTGTGGTTCTAGAAGATGAAGTGTTGGAAATGCTTCTGGCGTTGACAGAGAATGAAAATCAATAGTATTTCTGCTCCGGGGAAAATAATATTGTCGGGAGAACATGCAGTGGTTTATGGATATCCGGCGATTGCGACGGCTATAAATAGGCGTTTGACCGCTGGTCAATACGGGAAGATCGTATCCAGAATTCCAATCGGAGCTGGTATGGGTTCTTCAGCGGCCTACGCGGTGGCATTGTCTGCACTCAAAGTTGGTAAGCTTGATCTGGAGAAGATAAGTAGCCTGGCCTATGAAATGGAGAAACAGCGTCATGGTAACCCCAGCGGCGTGGACAAT
>CAYQLI010000069.1:0-5429 GCA_964418355.1 uncultured Pseudomonadales bacterium
GAAGTCATAGACGTAAAACTGATCGAAAATATGACTAATGTCAGGAAGATTTGTGAACTTGGCAATGCTTTTAGGAAAAGTAACATTATTTCAAACAAACAACCCCTCGCCGAATTAACTGTCAAGGGCGGTTCTGAAGATGTTGCCGCCGACGAAGAATTAGTTCAATTAATCAAAGACGAACTCAATGTCGAGACGGTCAAATTCGTTCCGGGGGATACTCTTTCAGTTGATTTTGATACCAAACTAACCGACCGGCTGATCAAAAAAGGTCAAGCCCGCGAGATCGTCCGCTCCATTCAGGAGGCGAGGAAGGCCGCCGGTTGCCGCCTCGATGAGGTCGTCACCGCCACCCTGCCGGATTGGCCCGCCGAATTTGAGAAAGAGATCAAACAACAGACCCTCGTCAAGACAATTGTCAAAGGTGATAGTATTGCCGTAAAAAGGAGTGAATAAAAAAATCGGCCTCTTGATATCAGTCGGTATCCTGCTTTCCTTCGGTCTGACCACCATTTGGAGTACTGTTCCCAATTTGTTTTGGGTCCAGGCCGGTTTCCTGGTGATCGGTCTTTTCATCGCTTTTGTTTTTTACAAACTGGATTTCACCATCGCCTTTTCCCTTTCGACTTTTCTCTATATCTTTTCGATCTTTCTCTTGGTGATCACCATGTTTTTCGGCCAGTCAGTTCGCGGCGCGACCCGATGGCTCGGCATCGGCACCTATCAATTGCAAACCTCCGAAATTGTGAAACCCCTCCTGGCTCTGGCCTTTGCCGGCTTTCTGGGCAGTCATCCCCTGAAGCAGATCAAAAACCTGGTGATCTACGCCGTCTTGGCTCTGATCCCGGTCCTCCTGGTGAAGGCCCAGCCCGACCTCGGCAGTGCTCTGGTCCTCTTGGTTCTGGCCGCTTTTATGGGCATGTTCGCCGGCATCAACAAGCGGCTGCTTGTCGTGATCGCCCTGGTTTCCCTCGTGGCCATTCCTTTGGCACCGTATTTGTTGAAAGATTACCAGCTGAATCGTATCGAATCATTCCTAAACCCTTATCACGACCCGAAAGGCAAAGGCTACAACGCGATCCAGTCGGTCATTGCCATTGGCTCTGGCGGTTTGATCGGTAAGGGCGTCCGCCTCGGGACTCAGTCGCATCTGAATTTTCTCCCCGAACGCCACACCGACTTTATTTTTGCCTCGTTTGCGGAAGAGTTCGGTCTTCTGGGGATCGCCCTGGTTTTGGGAGCCTATTATTATCTCCTGTCGCGTCTTTTTGAGACCAGCTCAAAACTAAAAGAGAAACCCCAGCGCCTCTTGGCCCTCGGCATTCTTTCGATTTTTATGTTCCAGAGCCTGATCAACATTGGCATGAATCTGGGCGTCATGCCGGTTACCGGCATCACCCTGCCGTTCTTTTCTTATGGAGGCAGCTCCCTGATCAGTTTTGCCGCCCTTTTGGGAATGAGCCTGCGCCTGCTTGAATTAACCCCTACTCATCGGATATAATATCCCGGTCATGGCCACCAAAAAGAAAGAAATCACTAATGCACTCGCCGTCATCGAGCTCGCCGGCAAACAGTATCTCGTCAAAGAAGGCGATAAGGTTGAATGCGAGAAACTCGAGGCTAAAGAAGGCGATGTGATCACCGTCAAGGAAGTTCTCTTATTCCATGATGGAGTTGAGACCAAAGTCGGCACCCCTTATGTCGAGGGTGCTTCAGTCAGCCTCAAGTTCAACGAAGAGGTCAAAGGTGAGAAGGTGGAGATTAGGAAATACAAAGCCAAGTCTCGCTACCGCCGCACTACCGGTCACCGCCAAACGCTCGCCCACCTGACCGTCACCGGCGTCAGCCTCAAATAATGGATTTCATTTTCACTGTTGGTTTTTCAGAAGAACTCGCTCTTATGGAGCTTTCTGCACTGCTCGGTACGGAGCCCCAAAAGGTCGGTGAGCACCAATATAAGGCACATCTTCCTGGTGGTTTTTCCCAAATGAACTACTTGAGTAATCGCCTCGGCGGTTTAGTCGAGGTCCATGATCTTACCGGCAAGTTGGTCTGGCGCCATTCGGCCAAGGCCTGGTACAAGCGCGACCGCCTGAAACCATATTCCGATATTCACAAAGGTCTCTTGCCCCCGAAAGTTGCCCGTATGCTGGTCAATCTCGCCCTCAGCACGACCGATCCGGAAGGAAAAACCCTTCTTGATCCCTTCTGCGGTTCCGGCACTATCCTCCTGGAAGGGGGACTGATGAAAATGAAGCTGGTGGGCAACGACCTCGACCCGGAGCAGCTTTCTGGTGCCCGCCGTAATCTGGATTTCTTCGACCTCTCGGCCAAGCTAATGAACTACGATGCCGTGAAGTTGTCCGAACACCTGCGAGAGTCCGTTGATTTTATCGCCACCGAACCATACATGGGCCGTCCCGGTGCCCGGGAAGACCGTCTCCCGGATCTGGCGAAGGGCCTAGGAAAACTCTATCTGGGCTGTTTGAAGGACTGGAATCAATTTCTGAAGACGGGTGCCCGGATCTGCATGATATTCCCGGTTTTTGAATACGCCGGCCGGGAGTATCACACCAGCACAGTTATTGACGATCCGAAGCTAATCGTTTACAATATCCTCACTCGCGGCTTGACTTATAGCAAGCCAGAGGCTAGAGTAAAACGGGAAATCGTTATCCTAGAAAAGAAATAGAAATTAAATATGGCACACGTTAAATCAGGAGGAGCTACCAGACAACATAGTCAGCGCGCCGGCAAACGCCTAGGGGTGAAGATCTATGGCGGTCAGGCCATCAAAGCCGGTCAGATCATCGTCCGTCAGCGCGGCGCCAATTTCCATCCCGGAAAGAATGTCGAAAAAGGCCGTGACTTTACCCTGTTTGCTATGACCGACGGCAAAGTTGAGTTCAAAGTCAAAGAAGGCACCAATTACATCGACGTATTGCCCGCAAAGTAAATGGCAGAAGTAATTGAGCAACTTCCAATTGATCAGTTACAGCCGAATCCTCTCCAGCCCCGCGGTGTCATCACTCCCGAGTCTCTCGCTGAATTAGTTGATTCCATCAAAACTCACGGTATCATCCAGCCTTTGGTGATTGCCCAGACCCCGGCCGGATTCCAGATCATCGCCGGAGAACGCCGCTGGCGAGCCTCTCGTCTCGCTGGTCTCACCGTGGTTCCGGTCAAAATAATCCAGACCTCTCCTCAGGGCATGTTGGAGATGGCCATCGTTGAGAACGTTCAGCGCTCTGACCTCAACCCCGTTGACCGCGCCAATTCTTTCGAACGCCTGATGCGCGAATTCGGTCTCACCAATCTTGAGATCGCGACCCGCACCGGCAAGAGCCCCTCATTCGTGAGCAACTCTCTCCGCCTGCTGGAACTCCCCGATGCGTTGAAAGATGGCCTGATCTCCGGCGTCATCTCCGAAGGCCACGCCCGCGCTCTCTCTGCTATCCCCGATACCCAGGCAATGATCGAGGCCTACAAGATCATCCTGCGCGAGGGTGGTTCCGTCCGCCGTGCTGAGGAACTCTCCCGCCGCTTCAAGAAACAAATGGGCGGCAAGGTCAAAGTGAGCAACGATGACATGGCCAGTAAATCCATCAACGACCTCATTGATCAGCTTTCTACCCAGATCCAGTCTTCGATCGGGAAGAATGCCAGGGTGAAGATGCGCCGCTCCCGTATCGAGACCGCCATCAGTATCGCCCTCAAAGGCACCCCCGAAGAAACCGACGAACAGCTGAAGAAGATCGTCGCCGCCCTGACCACGACTGAATATATCTCCGCCGTCACCAGCAAGAAAACTGTTGATGTCGTTGATTCCGACGAACTCAATGACACCCCCGTCGTTGCCGCCGCCTTCAACAACCCCTTCGAACCCATTCTCCCGATAGATAACCCCAAAGACGAATTCGAAGACTACTAAATCCCCTTTCCTGTTCCAGGATCATCGGATTAGATGCTAATATGTTTGTATGGAGACAACCCCAACCCCCTCTTCTCCGACGAACCCCTCCTCAAAAAAATTAGCTGTTATAACCGCCGTTAGTATCCTTATCTCCCTGGTATCGCTTGGGCTCGCCGGTTCCCTGATCTATAAGAACAATCGTTTACAGGAGTCTACTCCAGCAAATACCAGCTCCAACCCATTAACAGCGCCAATACCGACAATCCCCCCATCGCCCACCCAAACACAAACTACGAACGAGAGCTGGAAAAAATATATTGTCGAGAGACTGAGCGACCTTCCAACCTGGAATTTGCCCTGGAAAGGATTTATCATTTTCTACCCTTCAGATTGGAAAGTTCTGGTTAACAAAAGAGAAATTTTTCCCAAATCAGAAACTCCATCACCAAGCCAAATAGTAAATATTTTGGCACCAAACGGAGATATTATTGAAATTGGACAAGGCGAAGGGGGAGGAGGCAGCTGTATTTTCCCCGACGAACCCGACTACACCACCTTTGATGGAATGGGCTTCCTCTTTCAGAAATATACCGAATTCAAAAAAGACAATCTTTTATGGAGGATCGCAGAGGAACAATCAAAACTCAGTTTTCGTGTCTGTGAAAAAACAGATTCCAGATTTATAGATACCACGATCGTTGGCGATATCACCGCAAAAGCCTCAGATCAAAATATTTTTCAGACCATGAAAGAGATAATCAATCGGATTGAAATAAGTAACTGACGAAAGACGAATTCGAAGATTACCAAACCCCCTTTCTTCTCTGTTCCCGTAATGTGATATACTATGGGCCAAGTTATGGCCATTACCGCAGAGCACAAACCAAGTTTGCACCAAACGAGTGACGCCCTCTGGAGTCAGTTAACGGGTAGGATCGATTTTGGTTTTAAAGTTATACTTTCAGCCCTGGACGAAGCTCAAGAAGCCGAAGATATTAGTCCTTATCTTGCCGAAACCATTAGGGATATTATTTTTCAGCTGGCTATGGAGAATCCGGGTAGGATTCACCAAATCTTACTGAGGTCGCTCGGGGGTCCGGGAATAAAATTCTTCCTAAACGAGCTCGAAGACGATGGCGGAAACTTTAGGATCAGGAAATCGGCAGAGCTGATCGGATCGGCCTGCAATGTCAATCCGTCAGAAATTCTGGTGGAATATCTGGAGTGGTCACGCGCCGGCTAACCCGCTCCATAGAATGTTATCTTCCCAGAGACACGCTTTTTGCCACCGCTACTTCAAGATCGTCATAGTCTCCAATTTCCTCAAATATTTTTATCGCCTCATCGTAGTACTTTCTGGCAAGCTGGACCGATCCGCTAATCGCAGCCCTTGCACAGATGTCTCCATACATCACATAAACCCTTCCCAACTGTTTTTCGGCCCCCTCGAGATTCAAAAGCGCATCAATCGCTCGCTGTAATCTATCTCTAGCCGATGCGTATGGATTTTGCACTT
>CAYQLI010000069.1:5439-6341 GCA_964418355.1 uncultured Pseudomonadales bacterium
CTCCATCATCTTCAAAAATTGATTTTGCCTCATATGCATTCCTCAAAGCATCTGCTACCGGAGTCCTACTTTCTTGATTTGTCATAAGCCTATTTTATATCATTCATGAGGAAAATCAACCTATAGAATTTACTTTCCGACCGGATTGACGATGATCCCCATTTTGTTGGTTGGCCAGTAGCGGAAAAAAGCGCGCCCGATGATATTCTGGTCGGGGACAGGTCCCCAGTCTCGGCTATCTGAAGAATGGTCCCGGTTATCCCCCATCACGAATACAGCTCCGACCGGAACGGTATATTCCACCCCATTCTGGAGGAATTGCCCTGGCGAGGTCGTATATTCCGGCGGTAAATAGGTCTCCGGCAGGGGATTGCCATTGACATACGTTTTCCCTCCGGTGACCATCACCCGGTCTCCCGGCACACCGATGACCCGTTTGATGAAGTCGAAATTCTCGTTGATCGGCGCCTTGAAGACCACCACGTCGCCATACATCGGCAAACGGGTCCGGAAAGTGACTTTGTCGGTCAGGACATACTCGCCGTCCTTGAAGGTGGGGAACATCGAGCTCCCCTTTACCTGGTGCGGCTGCATCAAAAAGAGGTAAACCACGACAAAGATCGAGGCTGAGACGACAAAAACCTCGACCATTTCATACAGAAGTGAAAAAACCTTCTTTACCAGACGTGCCACAGTCTTAAGCTTAAGGCTACTGGTATAATAATTCAAGCTGTAAATCAGCCTAAAAGGTCGCGTAGCGCAGTTGGTAGCGCACCTCATTCACATTGAGGGGGTCACTGGTTCGAGTCCAGTCGCGACCACAAACCGAGCCCAGATCCCACCCAACCCCCTTCTCCAACCACCCCATAGTTGCTTTCCAAGGCCTTTTAGGATATAGTTAT
>CAYQLI010000070.1:0-1551 GCA_964418355.1 uncultured Pseudomonadales bacterium
GACCAATAAAGAATACAAACAATCGTTTAACGAAACACTGATCGACGTCGATCGCTTATCTACTACTATCAAAAATATTCTGGATTTGGCCTGGCTGGGGGCAGATAATGGAAACCACTTAGACAACCACTTTGACCTATCGGCCGTTCTTTCTGACCTTTTGGAAATTGCTGTTAAGCTGGGGTCCCGAAAGCATGTCATCATCAAAGCAGAAATAGCACCGGAGACGGTCGTTAATGGGGCCGAAGACAAAGTCGCCAGAGCCATACTCAACGTTATCGATAACGCCATCAAATATACCTCCGGTGGCGGAACGGTAAGTGTGACCTTAAACAAAAAGAAGGGAAGCGCCATAATACAAATAAAGGACACTGGCGTCGGCATTCCCAAAAAGGAGCTCTCTCATGTTTTCGAGCGTTTCTATCGAGGTTCAAAAGTGGCCAAGACCATTGGTTCCGGGCTTGGACTAGCTATCGCCAAGGGAATAATCACCGCTCACCAGGGAAGCCTAATAGTGGAGAGCAAGGTTGGCCGGGGAACTTCCGTGACCATAACCCTGCCTCTCCATCTAAGTTAACAAATCCTCATAAAATCTTAATATCTAGTCTAGTAAGCTAAACACCATGAACAAATGTCAGATTGACATCAAGGGGATGCACTGCCGCTCCTGCGAGCTGCTGATCTGTGATGAAATAATCAAAGTTCCTGGGGTCGAAGAAGTCTCCGTCGACCAGAATTCCGGAACGGCAAAAATTAAATATGTCGGAGAGCTCAAGTACCACGCCATCAAAAAGGCGATCGAGGACACCGGCTACGAATTGGGCAAAGAAGAAAGACCGATTATCTCCAGGAATCTGGGCGATTATCGGGAGCTTGGAATTGCCTTTTTTATTGTGATCGCTTTGTATTCGATCGCCAAAAACTTTGGCCTGTTTGACCTCTCCAAAAACATTTCTGGGGCTTACTCTAGTCTGGGAGTAGTTTTTCTTGTTGGTTTGACCGCCGGTATTTCTACCTGTATGGCCATGGTCGGTGGCTTGATCTTGGGTGCCGCGGCCCGCTTCTCAGAGGCACACCCGAACGCCACCGGAATTGAAAAATTCAAACCGCATCTAATTTTTAATATTGGCAGAGTTGTTTCTTATTTCGTTCTGGGCGGCGTCATCGGTTATGCCGGTTCGTTCTTCTCATTATCCAGTTCCACCCTCGGACTCATGACCATAATAGTTGGATTGGTCATGCTCTTGTTGGGGGGACAGTTAATCGATATCTTCCCGGTCTTAAAACGCTTCTCATTCACACTTCCTACTTTCTTGACCGAAATGCTGGGAATCCAAGACCGGTCAGACAAAGAGTACAGTCACAAAAACTCATTCGTCATGGGCGCTCTGACCTTCTTTCTCCCCTGTGGCTTTACCCAAGCGATGCAATTATTTGCCATCAAAAGCGGTGACCCGGTAGTCGGGGCTATGACGATGGGTATTTTTGCCTTAGGTACCGCTCCGGGTCTTCTGGGAATTGGCGGCTTGACCTCTGTCGTTAAGAAAGAAA
>CAYQLI010000070.1:1561-6271 GCA_964418355.1 uncultured Pseudomonadales bacterium
CTTTTTCAAAACCGCCGGCGTGGTCGTTGTTCTCTTGGCTTTATTTAATTTATCCAACGGCCTTAATTTGTTAGGAATTAATCCGAAGGTTCTCGGCGCATTTACCACAAAAACCGCTTTGGCAGGAAGTGGCGCAGTGGACCCCAATGTTAAATTGGTAAATGGCATTCAGGAAGTTCGCATGCGCCAAATTTCGCGTGGTTATTCGCCAAACTCCTTCACCATTCAAAAGGGTATTCCCGTTCGTTGGATCATCACTTCCGAAGACCAATATTCTTGTGCCAGCAGTCTCGTTTCGCAAAAGCTCGGTGTCCGCAAATCCCTTCAAGCGGGCGAAAACATCATCGAGTTTACTCCTACCGAAACCGGCTCAATTCGCTTCTCTTGCTCCATGGGTATGTATAACGGCTCCTTTACAGTCATTGATGGCAATGGCGCAAATGAAGCAGCCGGTGATTTAGTCGTAGCTGGTACCACCTTAGGTGCGAATACCACTTCAGCCGGGGGATCGTGCGGTGGCAGTGGAGGTGGTTGTGGTTGTGGGGGCGGAAATAAAACTCCCCAGCCCGCGGTAACAGGTACCGTCACGAAACAAGGCCAAGTCCAACTCATCAAAGCCACCTTTAGCCTCAATAAGGATATCGTTCCCAACCAGTTCACCGTCAAAGTTAATCAGCCTGTCCGCTTCGAAATTGACGTGACCGAGAATGGTCAGGGCTGTATGGGGAGCATCACCCTTCCGGGTCTAACCAACCAGGTCTATGGACTCACCAAAGGCGAGCCAATTATTTTTGAATTTACGCCGACCACCACTGGCACCTACAATATTACTTGTGCCATGGGAGTACCCAGGGGCATTATTCAAGTTATTTAATCCAGATGCAAACACTCACTCTATCCGGCCTGACTTGCCCGGCCTGCAAAAAACTAATCGAAAAAAGAATTTCAACTATTTCTGGAGTGAAATCAGTCGTAGTAAATCCAAACTCAGGAGAGACGGTCCTCGAGGCCGAGAGGGACATCCAATTATTAGAAATCAGAGCAGTCTTAAAAGACACCCCCTATCAAGTTATAAAATAAATGAAAAAAATGGACAGAAAGATCGATTTTCAAGTAAAGGGCATGCATTGCCAATCTTGTGAGGCACTTATCAAAGACGAACTCACGGATCTAAAGTGGGTCAAGGATATCATCATCAGTCACAAAACAGGCAAGGGTTCATTAGTGGCCACCAGCAAGAAAATCACGGACGAAAAGATAATCGATGCTGTAAAAACCGCCGGTTACTCGGCGTCAATTGGTGAGGAAACAGAAGTTGGTTTTCGCCTTCCCCCGGAAGTTGAGATCGAAGGGATGATCGATAAAAATGAAAAAGGCCAATTCATCATCAAGGGCAAGTTGCGTTTCTCTCCCGCAGAAAAGGAAGATGTTCAAATTGCTAACAATTTAGAAATTGTCCCAAGTCAGGCAATCAAGGACAATAAGTCAGAGCGGGTTAGTCTGGTGATCTCCGGCATGCATTGTTCATCGTGCGCCTCGATCATCGAACGTCAACTGAAAAAAGTCCCAGGAGTGTCTGAAGCCCGGGTCAACTTCGCCGCGGAAAAAGCGTCAATAATCGTAGATTCTAATCAATCGCCCGTAGAAAGTTTGATTTCGGCGGTCGAAAAGGCAGGTTACAAGGGCACCCTCGAGTCAGCGCAAGGTAGTGAATCTCAATCCGAAAGACAACAGTCGGAAATCAAACACCAATGGCACAAATTTATTGCCAGTGCCATCCTCTCCGCCCCGATGATTTATTTTATGTTCTTCGACTTCTTTAGTTTCCTGCCGGGGACAAAATTATTATTGCCCTACGTCGGCATCGTTTCGTTCATTTTGACCACGCCCGTTCAATTCTTCATTGGCCGAAGCTTCTACAAAGGTATGATGTCCGCTCTGAAGATGCGCACATTTAACATGGACAGTCTGATCGCTATCGGCACCTCGGTCGCTTATTTCTATAGTCTCGTCAACTTCATCAAATACTTCGCTTTTACCGATTCCTTGATCGGTTTAAACGGAGCCAAAATTCCCGAGTTATACTTCGAAACCGCCGCTTTCCTAATTACTTTTGTGATCTTGGGCAAGTTTCTGGAAGCGAAGGCCAAGGGAAGAACATCGGAAGCGATCAAGAAACTCATGGGACTTGCGGCGAAGACCGCCAGGGTAGTCAGAGACGGACAAACAATAGATATCCCCGCCGATCAGGTCGTCAAAGGTGATGTTGTGGTCGTCAGGCCCGGCGAAAAAATTCCTGTTGATGGGGTGATCCTGAAAGGGTCATCTGCGGTTGATGAATCAATGATCACCGGAGAAAGCTTGCCCGTTGAAAAACACGTTGACGACTCCGTCATTGGCGGCACGATCAACAAAGTCGGCAGCTTCGAGTTTAAGGCGACGAGAATTGGAGCCGAGACAACTCTCGCCCAGATCATCAGATTGGTCGAGGATGCCCAGGGGTCCAAGGCCCCGATCCAGGCTGTTGCCGACAAAATTTCCGCCTGGTTCGTTCCCGCTGTGATCGGTATTGCCATTCTGACTTTTGCGATCTGGTATTTCTTTTTGGGAGCGACTCTTTCCTTCGCTCTCATGGCCTTCACCGCGGTCATCGTGATCGCTTGTCCCTGTGCCTTGGGGTTAGCTACACCGACTGCCATTATGGTTGGTACCGGTACCGGTGCCGAACACGGGATTTTGATCAAAGGGGGAGAGCCGCTCGAAGGCGCCAGCAAGGTCAACACCATTATTTTTGACAAAACCGGGACGATCACCAAAGGAAAACCAGAAGTCACCGACGTCGAAGATTTTGGAGAATTAGACCAGGACGAGGTTTTGGTGATATCCGCCAGTCTGGAAAAACAATCCGAGCACCCACTGGCTGAAGCAATCTATTCCTACGCCCAGGAAGAGGGCGCCGTCTTGAAAGACGTCGAAAAATTTGCGGCTATACCTGGACATGGAGTGAAAGGCGTGATCAAGAAAGTCGAGTATTACTTTGGCAATCGGAAACTCATTGGGCAAACCCTCGGACTAAATATAGAAAAATATGAAAGAAAGATAAATCGGTTAGAGGAACAGGGAAAAACCGCCATGATCTTGGCCACGAAGAAGACCGTCTTGGGAATCATCGGCGTCGCCGATACCGTCAAAGACACCTCAAAAGAGGCCGTGGAAATGTTAAAGAAACTAGGGATAGAAGTCTGGATGATCACCGGAGATAATGCGCGAACCGCCAAAGCCATTGCCTCCCAGGTTGGCATCGAAAACGTTCTCGCGGAGGTATTGCCGCAAGACAAAGCCAATGAAGTAAAAAAACTCCAGGATGCCGGAAAAAAAGTCGCCATGGTTGGTGACGGAATTAATGATGCTCCAGCCCTGGCACAGGCAAACCTGGGTATCGCTATGGGATCGGGCACCGACGTGGCCATGGAAGCCGGTGGCATTGTTATCATCAAGAATGATCTTCGTGACGTCGTTAACGCTATTGAATTGTCGAAAACAACCGTCCAGAAGATCCAGCAGAACATGTTCTTTGCCTTGTTCTACAACGTCATTGGTATTCCCGTCGCCGCCCGTGTCTTTAGTTTCATCGGTTTGGTCCTGAAGCCAGAGCTGGCCGGTTTGGCCATGGCCTTAAGTTCGGTTTCCGTCGTTAGTAATTCATTGCTTCTGCGCCAATATCGCCCCGGCAAAAGGAATTACTTATCAATGTTCGCCCCGGTTATCATGATGGTCGCCTTTACCTTCCTCTTTATTGAGTTCGCTCGCTTTAGCTCGACCATGGCTTCAGACACCAAAATGGAGCAACAGCAGACCAATTCCCCTGCGAAAGAAGTCGCCAAACAAATGAACTAAAATCGTCGCTATTCCTGTACCATATTTAGTACAATAAAACGACGATGGGAAGTAACACCAATCTGTTTTTAATTTTTATCACTGGACTGACTACGGGTGGTCTTTCTTGTCTCGCCGTCCAGGGCGGGCTGCTGGCCTCTGTTATCTCGCCGAGTGAGCAAAAAATCGGAAAAAATTTGCAAGCTCAAAACGAAACCTTGCCCATATTGGCCTTCTTAGTTTCCAAACTCGTCGCCTATACGTTACTGGGAGCCCTCTTGGGGGCACTCGGTACCGTCATTACCATTAGCCCGATTACTCAGGGTTGGTTCCAAATCGCCATCGCCGTTTATCTTCTTGGGATAGCCCTTTCTATGTTGGAGGTTCACCCTATTTTTCGCTACTTCATTATCACCCCGCCCAAGTTTATCTCCCGCCTCATCAAGGATCAAAGTAAGAGCAGATCCATCTTTACCCCGGCCATCCTTGGGGCGATGACTGTCTTTATTCCTTGCGCCGTGACTCAGGCCACCGAAGCACTTGCCCTGTCTACCGCCAACCCCATTTATGGCGCCGCGATCATGGCCGCTTTCATCCTGGGTACCACCCCCACCTTCTTTGCCCTTGGTGTCGCATTTAGTAAAGTCGGGTCCCTGTTCCAAAGCTGGTTTAGTCGTGTCGCCGGTGCTCTTCTTATCATCATGGCGATCACCACTTTTAATGGCGGGCTCGGACTTCTGGGTTCAATCTATACCTTACAGAACTTTTATGAGGCGGCCGGGTTTAGTTTTGGAACTTCGAAGCCAATCATCGCCGGAGCCATGGCTGCCGCCA
>CAYQLI010000071.1:0-2074 GCA_964418355.1 uncultured Pseudomonadales bacterium
CCGGCAGTGGCAAAACCTTCACCATCGCCAACGTCATTCAAAACACCCAGCTCCCCACGCTGGTAGTCAGTCATAACAAAACTCTGGCCGCCCAACTCTACCAGGAATTACGCGACTTCTTCCCCGATAACGCCGTCTCATACTTTGTCAGCTATTACGACTATTACCAACCTGAGGCCTATATCCCCCAAACTGACACCTATATCGAAAAAGAAGCTGACATCAACGCCGAAATAGACCGTCTCCGCCTTTCCGCCACCGCCAACCTGGTCAGCCGACCCGATTGTATCGTCGTCGCTTCGGTATCCTGTATCTACAATATCGGTAACCCGGTCGAATACGAAAAATATTTCCTGGAATTAGTCGAGGGACAGATTATTGACCGCACTGATGTGGCCCATCGTCTCCTCGATCTTCAATATCAGAGAACCACGACCGAACTCACCCGCGGCAACTTTCGCCTGATCGGAAACACTCTACAGCTTCATCCGGGCAATGAGGAGGTCGTGCTATCAATTATCTTCGGTGAAAAAACAATCGAGTCTATCAAACGACTGGATCCAATAAACTTTAGTGAATTAAAGCGCAAAGATAGTGGAAATCCCTACGATTACATCACTACGATCTACCCGGCAAAACATTACATTACCGATCCGATCAACCAAAAAGCGGCCATGAGCCAGATTAGAGCCGATCTAAAGGATCAGGTCGAGAAATTCAAAAAAGAAGGTCGGATTCTGGAAGCACACCGCCTCGAACAAAAGGTCAACTACGATCTTTCCCAAATTGAAGAGTTCGGCTTTGTGAACGGTATCGAGAACTATAGCCGTTACTTTGACAGTCGGGACCCCGGCGACCCCCCTTTTACCCTGCTTGACTACATGAACTACAACGCCAAAAAGTTCGGCAAGAAAAACTTCCTGACCGTCGTTGATGAATCACACATCAGTCTGCCCCAGATCAAGGGTATGTATCGCGGTGACCGCTCGCGCAAAGAAACTCTGATTGATTATGGCTTCCGCTTGCCTGCCGCACTTGATAACCGCCCGCTGAATTTTATTGAATTCCAGGCCAGAACTCCCCAAACTCTCTATTCTTCGGCTACCCCGCAGGAACTCGAACTAAATCTCAGTCGGGGAGAGAAAACTCCAGCCATCGCGCAACAATTGATCCGACCGACTGGCTTACTCGATCCGGAAGTCAAGGTTTTCCCGACGACAAATCAGATCGCCCATTTGGTGAGTGAGGTGATCGCGAGAAAGGCAAAGGGGGAACGGACACTGATCCTGACCATCACCAAGCGAATGGCCGAGGACCTGACCGAATATCTCAAAGATCCGGCGAAGATCAAGGCAATTCTTAACGTTGACGAAGGTCCGGATCTAAAAGTTCAATATCTCCACTCAGACGTCCTGACTCTCGACCGCTCAGATATCCTCGACGACCTCCGTAAGGGGAATTTCGACTGCCTGGTCGGTATCAACTTACTTCGTGAGGGAATTGACCTACCGGAAGTCTCGCTCGTCGCCATTCTCGACGCGGACAAAGAGGGCTTCTTGCGTAACCCCACGTCACTGATCCAAACCATGGGTCGGGCCGCCCGCCACGTCAACGGTATGGTCTATCTCTACGCCGATCGGGTCAGCGACTCGATGAAGCAAGCCATGGAAGTGACCGGCCGCCGCCGGCAGGTTCAAATCGAATACAACCAAGCACATGGAATTACTCCGATCGGGATCATCAAACCGATCAAAGAAAAATTACTTCAGCGCGAAGAGAAGAAGGAAAAGGGGACCCGTATCAAAGAACTGGAAGAGTTCGGCTGGAAAAAACCTGAGGATGTGAACCCTGAGGCCCTCACCCAAGGTGATAAGAAAAAGCTGATCCGCAAAATGAAATCATTGATGACCGCCGCGGCCAAGAACTGGGACTTCGAAATGGCCGCCAAGTATCGCGATTTGGTCGCCAAACTATCTTAGTTTGAGGCAGCTTTTGGTTCAATCGCCCCCAGCAATTGACAATAAACCCGATAACTATTGGGAAACTCTTTTTTTTTGACCTCAAATTCAACCGC
>CAYQLI010000071.1:2084-6109 GCA_964418355.1 uncultured Pseudomonadales bacterium
GGGATGGGGGATTTGGGAATTTTCTTGGCCATATTTTTCTCGCCTTCGAGGGTGGCTACAGCGGGCAAAGTCCCCTTCACCTCAATCCAGTCAACTTCGGTAGAAGTCGTGTACCCTCCCATTTCCAATAAGTCACTTAAGGCTTCTTCTTCTTCGGCGCTGAAACCAGCCGTGAGTTTTTCATATAAAGCATTAAAGGCTTCATAACTTTGGAGAAAAGTTCCCATACCCCAACCCGCCTCATCATTGATGCAAGCGGCACGCCGGTCACAACGGGGGCATTGATCATTACCCTCAAGCCCTGTCCCGAAACAAATAGGTGATAGTTCTATCATTACCCTATATTATCATAAACAAAGTCACATGGCAAGGATGAAGATTCGGGTTTTCTACTGGTAATTTGGCCAGATTTGAAGTAAAATCGAACGTTATGGATGGAATCTCTCCCTCGACTCATTTGATCGTCAAAGGCGCCCGTCAGCATAACCTCAAGAACCTCAATTTGACCATCCCCAAGAACAAAATGGTCGTCTTCACCGGTGTTTCCGGCTCCGGCAAATCTTCCATGGCCCATGACACGATTTACGCCGAAGGACAGCGTCGGTACGTAGAATCGCTGTCCAGTTATGCCCGCCAATTCCTCGGAGTGATGGATAAGCCTGATGTAGATCAGATCGAGGGTCTTTCGCCAGCGATCCTAATTGACCAAAAACAGGGCTCGCACAACCCTCGTTCTACTGTCGGTACTGTGACCGAGATTTATGACTATCTCCGCCTTCTCTTTGCCCGGGTCGGCCACCCACACTGTCCCAAGTGCGGTCGTGAGGTTATGGCCGCCGATGTGACCCAAATCCGGGACGCGATCTATTCCTTAGCCCAAAACCACCCCGGTATGACCAAACAAAAAGGCGTCCGGCTAATGATCATGGCCCCGGTCGTCAAAAATAAAAAGGGAGAATTCAAGGAACTATTGGTTAACTTGGCCAAAAAGGGTATCGGCATCGTCCGTGTAGACGGCAAATTCATCAATACGAATTCGCCGCTTAACCTTTTTAAGAACAATCGGCACGACATTGACGCAATCGTAGACAAAATCGTTATCAGCAAAGAAGGGGATGGGATTGCATCACAAACCGATAAGAGCCGCCTGATCGAATCAATCGAAGCCGCACTGAAATTGGCCGGTGGAGAAGTCATTGCCAGTATTGTCAGCGACGCCGCATTGTCCTTCCCGGAAAATCCCAAGGATCTTGAAGATCATCTCTATTCCGAAAATCTGGCTTGCCCGATAGATAATATTTCCTTACCCAAGCTGGAACCACGCTATTTTTCTTTCAACTCCCCCGACGGGGCCTGTCCCACCTGTACCGGACTTGGTTCGAAACTAACCCTAAACAAAGAACTGATCCTCGCCCCAAGCCTGACCCTAAGAGAGGGCGGCATCGTCCCCCTAGCATCTCAGTTTGAGACCGAAACCTGGAAGGCCAGACTGATCACCAAAGTTATGGCCGACGCCGGCTTTAATGACAAAACCGCTTTGGAAAAAATGAATCCGGTTCAGAAAAGAGTCCTTTTTGATGGCACCGGTACTGTCGTTTATGGGATCCGTGGTTTGAATTCCCAGGGCAAGCCAACTATTTGGCGTACTCCATTTATCGGTCTGACCGCCGAGTTTGAACGGCGTTACCAGGAGACCAGCTCCCAATATGTGCGCGAGGAACTCGATAACTACATGATCAAGCTTCCCTGTCCGAGTTGTCATGGTGACCGCCTCAAACCGGAAGTCCTGGGTGTGACCGTCAATGGGAAGAATATCTCCGAAGTGACCGCCCTCTCGATTGATAAGGCAGCTTCATTCACCAAAGAATTAAGCGGTAAACTCTCAATTGTAGAACTTCAGATCGCCACCCCCATCCTGAAAGAGATCGGCGATCGTCTCGAGTTCCTTCAATCGGTCGGCCTCTCATATCTAACTATCAATCGCGAGGCAGGCAGTCTGTCCGGCGGCGAACTACAGCGAATTCGTCTCGCCAGTCAGATCGGCAGTAGACTGACCGGCATTCTCTATGTCCTCGACGAACCCACCATTGGACTTCATCAGAGAGACAACCAAAAACTGATCAACACCCTAAAAAATCTGGTTTCTCTCGGCAATACCCTTGTCGTCGTCGAACATGATCGTGACACAATTCTTTCGGCAGATCATTTGGTCGAATTTGGACCGGCCGCGGGTGAAAAAGGCGGCGAACTGACCTTCCAGGGATCAGTCAATAAAATCAGAGACAGTCATTGTCTGACCGGTGAATATCTCAGCAACAAAAAAAAGGTTTCCCCGGTGAGAAAACAAAAGAAATCCAAACAAAATAGCGACATTGTTCTTAAGGGTTGTACCTATCACAACCTCAAGAACGTCAGCGTCGAACTACCCCTTGGGAAACTGATCGGTGTCACGGGCGTCTCCGGCTCGGGAAAGTCATCTTTGATCGTTGACACACTTTATGAAGCACTGGCGCGGCAATTAAACCGTCAGCACCAACGTCAAGAGATACCCTTTGAATCAGTGAAGTTACTTGATGTAGTCAAACGAGTCAGTTTAATTGACCAAAGTCCGATCGGAAGGACTCCCAGAAGTAATCCGGCCACCTATACCAAATTATTTGACTACATCAGAAGTATTTTTGCCGGCACAAAAGAGTCACACCTGCGTGGTTATAGCCCGGGACGATTTAGTTTCAATGTCAAAGGCGGCCGTTGTGAGACATGCCAGGGAGAGGGTCAGATCAAAATTGAAATGCAGTTTATGGGAGACATTTATGTCACGTGTCAGACCTGTCATGGCACCCGGTTCAACCAACCGACTTTGGAAGTTCTCTATAAAGGGAAAAATATTGCCGAAATTCTCGATCTGACTATTGACCAAGCCGCCGACTTCTTCAAAGGCGTTCCCGCCGCAGAAAAGAAACTTTCCACCATGCGTCAAGTCGGGTTGGGCTACATTCGTCTCGGCCAGCCCGCCCCAACTCTTTCGGGGGGAGAAGCACAACGCGTCAAATTGGCTTCAGAACTCGCCAAAACCGGTTCCGGACATACTGTTTATATCCTCGATGAACCAACCACCGGCCTTCATTTTGAAGACGTCAGTAAACTAATGCAGACTTTGGTTGACCTTGTCGAGAATGACAACACTGTCATCGTCATCGAACACAATCTCGACGTCATCAAGAACTGCGACTATCTGGTTGATATGGGACCGGAGGGTGGTGAAGGAGGCGGCGAGATCATTGCCGCCGGCACTCCGGATGAAGTCGTCCACCATTTTGCCACCCCCACCGCCGAGGAACTGAAGAAGGTACTAATTGACACCCATAGCCCATAGTCCTAAAATACGCCAAATGGCAAGATCAAAAGAATGGCTGGTACTTCCGGATCCACAGGATACGTTGTTTGAAGCGGTGGATATCTATGTCGAAAAGTTCTTACCCAATCTTCTAAATCCAAAATTAGACCGAACCGGAAATATCGAATTGACATTTATGGACCCAACCTCCGAAACAAAAACCTTAAAACCAGTCGAAAAAAAATTCTTCTTCAATATTAGTTACTTCCACGGATATTTGGATATCAAAGCTCAAGTAAATTCCTTGATTGGAAGTAGAAACCTTCCAGTTCCAACCCAAACGGTTGAGTTCTTTTTTTCTGGACCACTGCTTGAAAGGGGACAGTTAAAGCTTACCGAGCAAAACCTCGAACAAGACGCGCCGCCAGTCTCCTGTGAAATGACCCTCGACGAACTCGCCGAACTCATGCCAGAAACTTTTGACTTATTCAACGACGCCATGTTAACGCTTTTGATCGAGCTTGCAATACAAACATTTGATAAAAATATTTTTGATCCATTTACCGCCAAAGTGAAAGCCCTTATCTCTCGTACCATAGGGGAGGATTCCTCTGACCTTTTCTGGCAAATCTCCAAGCAGTTTAAGGAGAAAAGAGAACGGGAAAAGTAAGTTATACTTCTTCTCATG
>CAYQLI010000072.1:0-2208 GCA_964418355.1 uncultured Pseudomonadales bacterium
AAAGAATTTTTTAACAGCTCGAATTTTGCTGCCCACTCGTCAGTATATGCCTTAGGTGTTTGTCCCGCCTTCACTGCTTCGTTGTAGATCTTCTGGCCGTGTTCATCAGTTCCGGTGTTGAAAAATACCTCATCACCAATTAGTCGGTGAAGTCTCGCCATCGCGTCTGCCCGGACGATCTCCATCGCAAACCCAATGTGCGGTTTTGAGTTCACATACGGCAAGGTGGTCGTGATATAAAACTTAGCCATACTACATTGAATACTCGATTTGTAATCTCTCTTCGTCTACCTGTACTTTCTTGAGTTGGTTTTCGATATTTCTAAGAGCGACGTTCAGATATGGCTTTTTCGAAAAGTCGGGTTGATTCACAATCTCTGCCCAGTTCCTATTCAGCAGTTTTCTTCGGGTCTTCAAGGCATCGTGGATCATCTGCCATTGCATGTTCCGGCTCAGTTCGTGCCACTCACCAAAGGTCGCCAGATAACTAGGGTCGTATTCCCCCATATCAACTGCTCTTTGCAAAGTAATTCCGGAAGTCACTTTTGTTGGTGCCCCTCCGGGTTGGCTTGCCTCCAGGTCTTCAAATCCCATGCTGTAATTGTACCTTAAACCGGTAAAATCCTGCGTATACTCCGGCTGATTTTGTCTGTCCAGTCGCTGGCCCATTCTTCCGCCTTAATTCTTTTGATCACCTCGACAGTTCCTGGATTGCCCATCGTTTCTGCAACCGAGGCGATCGTTGCCGAACTGACCTTTAGATTATTCTTGATATCCTCATAGCTCCTGCTCTTATCCAGGTAAACCGCGATCCCTAGTCGCTTCATCATCGCCACTCTTTCCGTATCAGTTAACAAGTCACCCAGGACCTCCTCCATCACTTTGGGGGAATCCACTTCACAAAGGATTCCGATCAACATCTGCCTGATCTGGTTCTCGAGAGTTTTGTTGAGTTTTTGGCTTGAAACTTGCATGGTTTGAAGTATAACTCATTTTTCCCATTCTGCCATAAAGTTCACCACAGGCCATCACGCCGAGCAGGAGGACGGCATTAAGTAAAGTGCCCAACCCATTCACCCTCAGATAAAAGAATATGGTTAGTCCAGCGGTCCACCAAAGAGCCCTTTTGGGAGACAGTAAGACAATTGTCAGGAGCAAAAAAAATGCCAAGTCGGCCATAAGCACGAATAGTAGATAACTTCCTGGAAAGATCAGGTCTTTAATATTTGCCGGATCAACGAATAGCCACATCGAAACGACCAAAAGCCAGGAGAGTACTGTCGCGAATACCAACCAGCCATATTTTTTCTTCCTTTCCGGGATCTTTTTCCTTCTCTCCATGCCTCCACTATATAATGAGATTATGTCCCCGGAAATACTGATCATTCTTGGTTTTATCGCCATCTGCTTCTTCTTGCTCTATTTGGCCCTGGCTAAGAAATTCGATCAACCAAAAAACGACCAGACCCTAACCAAGTGGCTGTCATCACTTCAAAATTCTTTTAACGTCAGTAACCAACACCTCACCAGCACCCTCCAAAGTAGTTATCGGGAACTCCACGAAAGATTGGATCGTGCCACCGCCGTCATCGGCGATCTGAAAAAAGAAGCCGGTGTTTTTTCTGAGGTGGGCCGATCCATGAAAGATCTGCAGGACTACCTCAAAAGCCCGAAACTTCGCGGTAATATCGGCGAACAGGTTCTCCGTGATCTCATCGGCCAGATGTTCCCCAAAAAATCTTTCTCCCTTCAGTATGCCTTTAAATCCGGTCAGATCGTTGATGCGGCTATTCAGACTGATGCCGGTATCCTCCCGATAGATTCCAAATTTCCCCTCGAGAATTTCCAAAAAATGCTGCGCGCCGAGGACGAACGAGAAAGAGAAGCCTTCAAGAGTCTTTTTGTCCGCGACGTAAAGAAACACGTCAAGGACATCGGCTCAAAATACATTTTACCGGGCGAAGGCACGGTTGATTTCGCCCTGATGTATCTTCCCTCCGAAGCCGTTTATTACGAAGTCGTCAACTTATCCGAACTTATGGATTACGCTCGTGACCTCAGGGTCTACCCGGTTTCCCCGACGACCCTCTATGCCCACCTCCAAACCATTCTTCTCTCTTTTGAGGGCAAAAAAATCGAAGGTAAGACCAAAGAGGTCTTCGCCCTCCTCCGGGCAATCGGCAAGGATTACGAAAGGCTTGAGGGGAA
>CAYQLI010000072.1:2246-2973 GCA_964418355.1 uncultured Pseudomonadales bacterium
TCTGAGCACTCTCAATCGCCACATCACTAACGCCGCCAACCAAATGTCCGATACCAACCAGACTTTCGCCTCCCTCGGCCAGAAGATCAGCTCGACCAAAAATCTCGACAAAGGCGGCTCTGGTTTGCTCGAAGACTAACTGTATACTTGGGCGTATGCCGGTCACACCCTTCCAGAAAGCTTATTCTTCTCTCAACGAAAATCAGAAAAAAGCTGTTGATACCATCGACGGTCCGGTCATGGTCATGGCCGGCCCGGGGACAGGGAAGACCCAGGTCCTGACCGTCCGCGTCGCTAATATCCTCGCCAAAACCGATACTGACCCTTCCGCCATTCTGGCGCTGACTTTTACCGAGGCCGCCACCAAAGAAATGAAACAGCGCCTTATCGCCCTCATCGGCCAAGACGGCTACTACGTCCGGGTCACCACCTTCCATTCTTTCTGTAACGACATTATCGCTGAAAACCCGGAACGTTTTAGCCGCCCGGCCGGGATGGTCGCCGCGACTGACTTAGAAAAAATTGAGATCATCACTGAAATACTTGAAGACGGCTCGTTTCTCCTCCTGAAACCGCTGAACAACCCCACTCTTTATCTCAGAGATATTGTCGGTTCTCTTTCCGACCTGAAACGCGAGGGGATCACCGTCAAGAAGTTTGCCAAACTGGTCCGTGCCCTCTCCGAAGATTTCGAAACCGAGAAAGATAGCTTAGGCAAAACCGCTTT
>CAYQLI010000072.1:2983-6077 GCA_964418355.1 uncultured Pseudomonadales bacterium
GATGGTGCAGTCAGAACTCAAATAAATGTAGTAAAAAAGTATCAGGAAGAACTTAGCGCGCGTGGCCGTTTTGATTACGAGGACATGATCAACTGGGTGGTCGAGGCTTTTGAAGCGGATGAGGAATTCCTCCTCACTTACCAGGAAAAGTTTCAATACATTTTGGTGGATGAATATCAGGATACAAACTCCGCTCAGAACCGTCTGATTTTTGCTCTCGCCAGTTTCTGGGGAGAAAAAGCCAATGTCTTTGTCGTCGGTGATCCGAACCAGTCTATCTTCCGTTTTCAAGGTGCCTCGAAAGAAAACACCCATCAGTTTGAAAAAACTTTTCCGGGCGCCATCAGAATTAATCTCGACCAAAATTATCGTTCCACCCCGGTCATTCTTTCCTCTGCCGCCGCTTTGATCGCCGACTCGCCCCTGAACCACAATGTCACTCACCAGCCCCTGCCAGTCAAAGTCGCCAAATTTAATTCCTCCGTTTTTGAAGATGAATTCCTGGTTATCTCCATCAAAGAGAAAATCGAAAAAGGCATCTCGCCCGCAGATATTGCCGTTATCGTCAAAGAAAACCGGGACCTTGATCACCTCGTTAATCTAATGAAACAAAAGGGAATTCCCTACCGTCTGGAGGGCGGCACCAACATTCTCGTGACACCACTCATCAGCCAGTTTCTGAAGATCCTCCGGGTTGTGACCAGTCTCCCTGGTCATCTCGACGACCTCGATCTCTTTACCGTCTTCAATTATCCTTACTTTAATCTTGATCCAGTCGCCGTCCTCAAGTTATCCCGTCTCGCTCATACCAGACGCATTTCTTTGGTAGACCTACTTCAGGAAGGTGATCCGGACCTTGATCAGAAAACAAAGGCAGTCTTTGATCTGTTTGTTTCCTGGGGGAGAGATGCCGCCTCTCTCACTCTCTCCGAAAGCTTCCAAAAGATCTTTGTCGAATCCGGTCTGATGGATCATATCCTGAAACTATCCCAGCCAATTACCGAACTGAACCGTTTCAGCACTCTCTATGAGGACGTCAAAAACCAGCTCGCCGCCGATCCATCTCTGGATCTATTTGGGTATATGAAAAATCTTGACCTGATGCAGGAGCATGGCGTGAAGCTGCCAGAATCGGTGCTGGTCTCTGACAAGGACGCGGTTACCCTGACGACGGCCCACAAGGCGAAAGGTCTCGAATGGCTTATTGTCTACGTTTATCGTTTCGCGGACACTCACTGGGGGAACAAAACCAATCGTCAAATGATCAAACTTCCTGCCGGCATCATTTCCTCTGATTTATCAAAGGAAGATAAAAACGCCGATGAAAGACGTCTCTTCTACGTCGCCCTCACCCGGGCGAAGCAAGAGGTCTATCTCTCCGGCGCGACCACCTATTCCCATTCCACGCGAATGACTTTCCCGGCCATGTTTCTTTCTGACCTGCCAAAAGAACATCTTAAAGAGATCAAAACCGAAAAGTACGAGAAAAACGCCTCACAAATCCTTGCCGACCTCCTGACTCCCGCCACCCCAACGGTTCACGATGGTGAGGGTGAGTTTCTGTCTGAACTTATCGCGAACTTCAAACTTTCACCCACCGCCCTGAACACCTATCTCGAGTGCCATTACAAATTCAAACTCGACAATCTCTACCGCATTCCACGGGCGAAAGCCCCGGCGATGTGCTTCGGAACTGCCGTCCATTACGCTCTGGAAAATCTCTACCGTCAGCTAAACAAAACCGGTAAACCCACGCCCAAAAAAGTTTTTCTTTCCGACTTTGAAAAAGCCTTCAAACGGGAAGTCCTCTCCGAAAGTGAACTGAAAGATCGTCTTGCCCACGGGAAGAAAATTCTCTCCGCCTATTACGATCATTATCAGGATGAGTTTGCCCCAGTTCTTTTCACCGAGAAAAACTTCGGCCATGCTGCTCCGATCCTTCTTGATGATATTGCCCTCTCGGGCAAGTCAGACCGCATCGATCTCATCAATAAAAAAGATAAAACCGTCCGTTTCGTCGACTACAAAACCGGCGCCCCCAAGACCCGGGGGGTCTTGGAAAAAGAAGGCGATGGTCCTGACGGCAATTACAAACGCCAACTCATTTTTTACAACCTTCTCGCTGATCTGGACAAGTCATTTGATTACAAAGTTGGGGAAACGGTCCTCGATTTTATCCAGCCGGACAAAGGTGACGTTTTCCACCGCGAGAAATTTGCCATCACCCCCGCCGAAGTCAACGAACTGAAGCAAACCATCAAGGATTCCGTCAAAGAAATCCGATCAATGAACTTCGAGCGTACCACTGACACCAGTATCTGCAGTCGCTGCGACTTCATTTCCCATTGCCACCCCTCCGGCCTTGACACTAAGGTTGACCATTAATGTTATATTAACCTTATGAAGGCAACAAAAAAGCCTACCGAAATTATTAGAGAAAGACTGGCCAGGGAAGCCCTTCAAGACAAAACGGAAGCTAAGAAAACAAGTTTCAAACAGTTTCTCGCGGTAGCTCGGGAGGCCGGTAAAACATTCAAGGACAGTGACCAAGGTAATAGCGGAGGCGGCTACATTCTCTGAGCTCAACGGAAAACACATCCTTCTCGATACCTGTTGTTTAATTCACGCGACAAAACAACCAGAGTCAGTTGGGAAATTTCTGAGTAAACTAAAGGATAATGGGTGCGACCTGCTCGTGACTCCGGCCGTAAGATTAGAATTCCTCAGGGGCGCGGATTCTTTTCCCTCTCTTCGAGCTCGAGAAAAATATCTAACTTTTATCGCGAATTTATATCCCATCGAAGAATACCTCCAACGTATTCCCGAGTACCCCGTGGTGATGCAGAAAGTATTTGGTAACGGACCCGTACAATTGTGCGATTACCTTCTCATAGCTTGTCTGGTCGTCCATCCCGAAATATATCTTCTCACGGAAAATCACAACCATATGCCGATGGGGATATTGGATAGGCCCAACATTGTAACTTGGGACAACGGTAAGGACATCAAGAATATTGCCTTTTATAAACTCAACGAGGAAAGATACCAAGCAACAGTATCAAAAATCCTTGCTCCAGTAGCTTCCCCCGAGTAG
>CAYQLI010000073.1:0-5801 GCA_964418355.1 uncultured Pseudomonadales bacterium
GGGGACGACCCAGAGAGGAGCAATAATAAGGGCAACTTTTTCATTCGCAAAGGCAACGACTGAGTCAGGCAAGGTGTCATCCCAGAATTTCCCTTGACCAGCAAAGCCGGTATAGAAAGAGAGCGTAGTGCTTACTTCTTTACCGGTTGGAGAGAGCAGGTTAGCGCCGGATTGGAATAGCATCAGGGAAAGGATATCTGGCCAGAAACGGACGTTGGTGGTATTACCAAGAGCCACGCCGGCTCGGGTGATCTTGCCGGTGACTTGGTCACGAAGGGTAAGGGTTTTGGCGATGTTGGTCAATTCGACCCAGCCGGTCGGAGCGACGAGATTTGCCTGTTTTAGGAGATTGGTATTGAGAAACAAAACCAGACCATCAAGATTCATCGGAACCCCAAAAACCTGGCCGCTGACGATAACTGAATTACCCACGACCGGATAGAAATTGGTCTGGATCTCAGTCGCAGAGACGGTGTTGGCGGGAGCAGGCAGGAGATTCTTGATGAAGATCGGCAACCAAGTGCTGTGGATTCGGGCAACGTCAGGGGAAGTGGTACCAGTGATCGCGGTCTGAAGACGATCCTGATAATCTTGCTGGGATTGAAGCTGATAATTGACTTTGATACCCGGGTTGGCGGATTCGAAAGCATCAATGACCGGTTTCATGATGGCGGGCGTTTCCCAAAGCCCCCAATAATTGATAGTGACGGCGGCAGTTTTGCTGGCTGGTTTGGCGCTGGGTTTTAGGCCGGAAAAAACACGGGTCACGACAAAAATAATCAGTCCGATCACCGCCAGGGCACCAACAACAGGAATGATGTATCTGAAAGGCGAACCTTTGATCTGAGGAGCGACAGCGGGCTGAGGCGGCTGATAGGCAGGCGGAACAGCCGGATTTTCTTCAGGTGGAGGCAGAGTACCGGCCTCACTACCGACTTCGATTGTTGGAAGTGGATTGGGTAAAGGGAATTCGTTAGCCATAGAAGGATCTAGAAATAAGTATACAAGAGAAAGCATCTTTGAGATAAGATGTATTTCATGGCACATCATCCCCTGGTCAAAGCAGGCCACCACTTTGCCTTAACTATCGGAATTATTTTTTCTACGGTTTTGTTGATCAGCGTAGTGGTCGCGACGGCATACCAATTGGCTTATGGGTCAGTGATATTACCGCGAACAATTGTCGCTGGGGTGGATATCTCTAATATGGACAAGGCCAACGCGAAAAAACGCCTGCAAGTGGAGTTTGCCGGCTATCCGAATCAAGTGGAGGTCAATTATCGAGGGCAAGAAATCACTGATACGTCTTCGATCTCGAAGAAATATGACTTCGACTGGGTTATAGAGCAGGCTTGGGGGTTAGGAAGAACCGGAAATCCGCTCACAGAGATCAGCGAAAGATTCACGATGTTCTTCCAACCGAAACAGATCGCCCTGCCGATCAGTTACGATCGCGATGCTCTGGACGGCATCATCTCTAAGGTTGTCACCAGGATTAATCAAGACAGTATCCCTCCAAAAATCAAGACCGATACTGCTGGAGAAATCAAAATCGAGCCGGGGGTTGACGGCCTCATGGTAGATGAGGAGAAACTCGTAAGGATGATTGTGGCCAGCATGGTTTTGCCGGGGAGACATGCGGTTGAGGTCCAAACGATAGTTGATTCAGCGGCGATAGAAAATACAAGAATAAACCAGGCGTTGGAAATCGCGAACAAATGGAAAGGGAAAAACCTACGCCTCTTCTATCATGACTATTCACTTGTCTTAAAAACGGAAGACATTTTTAAATTCATTGGCCTGGCGAAGGCCGCGATAAATGAAGATGAGATCAACCGGCTATTGAGCATCGTCAAACCCAGAGTAGAAGTGGAAGCAAAAAATGCCGTGTTTAACTTCAATGAGGGGAAGGTAGTGGAGTTCTCAGCCGAAGTCACCGGAATCAAGCTGGATGAAAATAGGTTTCAAATTAGGCTGGCCCAAGTGATACAGGAAGGGAACGTTGCTGATCTGGAAATCCCGACCACCACGACCGAGCCCAAGATCAAGACCGGTGATATTAACAACTTGGGGATAAAAACTTTGGTCGGGGTGGGGACATCCAAGTTCGCCCATTCGATTCCAAACCGGATTTATAATCTGACACTGGCTTCATCGAGATTGAACGGAGCGCTGGTGGCCCCAGGCGAAACTTTTTCCTTGGGAGAGACGATCGGCGACGTTTCCAAAGCTACCGGCTATCGGGAGGCTTACATTATCTCTGAGGGAAGGACGATTTTGGGAGATGGCGGTGGGGTCTGCCAGGTCTCGACGACACTTTTCCGGGCTATGCTGAATGCCGGACTACCGATCATCGAGAGAAAAGCCCATGCTTATCGAGTCGGCTATTACGAGCAGGATATGGGGCCGGGGTATGATGCGACGGTATTCTTGCCTAGTGCTGATCTGAAATTCATCAACGATACGCCAGGATATTTGTTAATCCAGACAAAGGTGGATGCAAAAAACCTTTCGATGCGTTATGAGATCTATGGCACCCAGGATGGACGGACGGCGACAATTTCTCCGGCAAAGATCTATGGGCAAACACCTCCCCTGGCGACCATCTACCAGGACGACCCGACTTTACCGTTGGGGACCAAAAAACAGATAGACTGGAGTGCCCCCGGAGCAAGAGTTTCGTTTGACTACAAAGTGACCCGAGGGAGTGAAGTACTGCAAGACAGGACGTTTTACTCGACTTACCAGCCCTGGGCAGCAATCTATTTGGTGGGGACAGGAGAATTAGCCAGCAGATAGAAGGTAGACCTCCCCGCCCCGAAGGGCGAGGAGGCTTTTCAGATCACTTGCGGCGGCGCGGGCGGCGGATGGGCGGGGCCTTGAGAGGCTCGGCGGCCTTTTCAATGCCAAACCAGAAGTGGTTGGGCATCATAATCCGAGAGTGACGCACCGTGACTTCCCCAATGATTTTTTCTTGGCACCCCATCAGGCTGGGGTGAACGAAACAAAGATTGGGGGTCGCACCGTATTTAGACTTGTAATACGCGGCGGCGGTGGTGACCTTCTCGTCGAAGGGTCGAGTAGTACTGTCGTCGTGCCAAAGCATGCCGACGTCCATAAGGACCTCCTTTTTTTCGGCACTATATGAATTTCAATCTGCTTGAAACAAATTATAACTCTTATAGGTTCATCAAGCAAATTCAAGGTACAATTAGGGCATGATAGTCCTGGCGATTGAATCTACATGTGATGAGACTGGTTGTGCTGTGGCCAGGTTGGTCCCCTCACCTCACGAAACTTCGGTGAGTCAAAGGTCGGTGGAGATTTTGTCTGACGTCAAGGCAAGCAGTGCTGAAATCCTTGCTAAATACGGCGGGGTTGTCCCGGAAGTGGCGGCGCGTGAGCAGGTGGCGGCGATCATACCTGTTATTGAGACGGCAATAGAGCAGTCCGGAATCCAAATTCAGGACCTGGACGCTATCGCAGTAACTCAAGGACCGGGCTTGATCGGAAGTCTATTGATCGGAGTGGAAACCGCAAAGGCGCTGGCTCTTGCTTGGAAGTAACCACTAATTAAGGTAAATCATATGGCGGCGCACGTTTTCGCAAACTGGATAGGTCCGAATAGTACGCCGGAGTTACCGGCAATTGCTTTGATTGTGTCAGGGGGGCATACCGATCTGATGTTGCTTAATTCCTTATTCGAATGGCAGTGGGTCGGCGGGACGAGGGACGATGCGGCGGGTGAAGCTTTTGATAAAGCCGCCCGGGCGATGGGTTTCCCCTACCCAGGTGGACCAATGGTCGCAAAAGCGGCGGCTGAAGCAGAACTGGAACTGCCCGCTGAATTAAAACTGCCCCGACCAATGATCCATGAAAATAACCTGGAGATGAGTTTTTCGGGATTGAAGACGGCCTTGGTAGAGGTGATGAGGGAGAACAAAGAGAAGTTGGATAAGGAACCGGAACTGATCAAATCCTTAGCCCGGGAGTTTAACCAGGCAGTAGCAGAGGTCTTAATCAAGAAAACGTTGCTAGCGATCGAGCGCTTTTCGCCAAAATCAGTGCTTTTGGCCGGTGGCGTCGCGGCAAACACTGCTTTGAGAGAGGGACTGGCCAAAGCAGTAAAAGAAGCTGGCTTGGAATTTTTCTTACCGGATTTGAAATATTGCACCGATAACGCCGCCATGATCGCTGCCTGTGCCCTAATGCGTCCTGATTACACAGACCCGTTGAAACTGCGACCTGATCCAGGATTAGAAGTAAGGTAAAATTAGGCGGAATGGACAAGAACTACGATCACAAACTACACGAAGATAGGACAATTTCCGCCTGGGAGAAGAGCGGGGTTTTCGCGGCGCCCGAAGCAAACAAGGCGAAGGCCGACGGGAAACGACCATTCACCATCATCATGCCGCCACCGAATGCGAACGACCCACTCCATGTTGGCCACGCTATGTTTGTGACGATCGAGGATATCCTGATCCGCTACCACCGAATGAGAGGTGACGCGACCCTTTGGCTACCTGGAACTGACCATGCCGGGATCGAAACCCAATTCGTTTTTGAAAAGAAACTGGCAAAGCAGGGTAAGAGTCGGTATGACTTTGACCGGAAAACACTCTACCAGATGATTGCCGACTACGTCGCCGAAAACTCCGGAGTGGCAATCCAGCAAATGAAAAAACTGGGAGCGAGTGCCGACTGGGATAGATTCAAGTTCACGTTGGATGAGGATATCGTCGAGTTTGTCCTGACCACTTTCGAAAAACTTCACCGCGATGACCTACTCTACCGTGGCGAACGGTTGGTGAACTACTGTGTCAAGTGTGGTACAAGCTATTCCGAGCTGGAAGTGGAGTACGAAGAGAAAACCGGCAAATTGTATTTCATTAAGTATCCCCTAGTCGGTGGCTGCGAGATCGTGGTCGCGACGACCCGACCCGAGACAATGCTAGGAGACACAGCAGTGGCGGTGAATCCGGAAGACAGCCGCTACCAGCACTTGGTCGGAAAAATGGTAGCTTTGCCCCTAACCAAGAGACTGATCCCGATCATCGCCGACCCAATGGTCGAAAAAGAGTTTGGTACCGGAGCGGTGAAGATCACCCCGGCCCATGATATGGCGGACTACGAAACCGGCAAGAGAAATAGTCTGGCTTTGATCCAAGTAATTGATTTTTCGGGCCGGATGATGGAGTCGGCCGGTGAATTTGCCGGAATGAAGGTCGAACCGGCACGAATGGCCGTGATTGAGAAACTAGACGTTCTTGGTTTGATAGAGCAAGCCAAGGATCATATTCATAACGTCGGTACCTGTTACCGCTGTCACAGCGTCATTGAGCCTTTACCTTTGGCGCAGTTTTTTGTAAAAACCAAACCTTTGGCGGAGAAGGCTCTGGCCGCCTTGGATTCTAGCGAGACGGTAATCCTGGGGCCGGGACGGGATAAGATCCTGGCTGATTGGCTAACGAACATTAAGGATTGGAATATCAGCCGGCAGATCGTCTGGGGCATCAGGATCCCGGTTTGGTATGACGTGAATGCGAATCCAACGATGGAAGTAGGCTTCTTGAATCAAGCCGAAGAATTTGTGAAGGGAACAATCGAGGAGATGCTCAAGCTAGGACACAGCATTAGCGAAATTGAAGCTGGTTTACAAACTCTGCGGCCTCCGGTAGCGGCAGAGTTTGTCGTCTCGAAGGCCAAACCAGGTGAAGGTTACTTACAGGAAACCGATACTTTTGATACGTGGTTCTCCTCGGGCCAATGGCCGGTAGCGACCCTGGCGACAAACAAGA
>CAYQLI010000074.1:0-5616 GCA_964418355.1 uncultured Pseudomonadales bacterium
CTTTACCGAAGAAATGCGAGAGGGGAGATATGAATCGCTGATAAAGACGAAGTACAAATTCCATATTTAGGCGTGAATTGTATGAATGAGATCAGAGAGGATCTGCTGTGCAGTGGCACTTTTGATGTTTCTTTTGGGGATGAGAAAAACATCTAGACCTTGAGGAAATTTGTCCAGGTTGAGACGCAGGACCTCAGTGAGTTGGCGTTTGAGCCAGTGACGGTCACTACTAAGGGGAAGCAGTTTTTTACTAACTAGAATAGCAAAACGGGAGGTCCCTCGGGGATACTCGGGATTTCGGAGTACCTCAAGGTCTTTGTTCCGCTGTGGGGCAGTAATAACAGTGAAGAGCGGAGAGTGGTAGGTGACGCCTTCTTTTTCTAGACGGAAGCGATCAGTTTTGAGACTAAGACGATTCGCTTTGCTTAACATGGGATAATTTTACCTCACCGGGAAATTATTCTAGGCGGCGAGTTTGTGGCGGCCACGGAGACGGCGGCGCGCTAGAACCTGACGGCCGGCCTTGGTAGCCATGCGCTCACGGAAACCATGTTTGCGGGCTCGTTTAAGTTTTTTTGGTTGATAAGTTCTTTTTGGCATAACAGTGATATTTTACACGGCAACGGCAGTTAGGTAAAGCCTAACGAATTTTTTTGTATCCAAACACCAGTTTTCAATACAATCAACGGCGCTAAAGGGAGTTTTTTTTCGGGTATATTGGGGGTGGACAAAATGTGGAAAACTTGTAAAACCGTGGGTAGTTATGCAAGTCAATGAAGCAGCAGTCTGGACAAGTGTTTGCGGGGAGTTGGAGGTCTCCATGTCTGAGGCAACTTTTTCTTATTGGATCAGACCTTGTTTTATCAAGGGTATCAGCGTGATAGACCCAGAGAGACTGATCGTCGAGGTGGCTAGTCCTTCAGCTTTCCATCTACAGCAAATTGATGCCCGTTATTATGGTCAGATCAAACAGGCTTTGGAGAAGCAATTGGAAAAGAAGGTCGAGTTGGCCTTGGTCGTTGGACAGAGGCCCTTCTCCGCCGAGGCTTCGGAAGGGCATAGCAGGGGCCAAAAGGATAGAACTAGCGACACGGTCATCAAAACAGGTTTGTTTGAGGAGAGAAAAATAGAACAGCCGGAGACGAAGGGGCTCTATCCTCGTTTTACTTTTGATTCGTTCGTGGTTGGCCGATCAAATAATTTGGCTTTTGCGGCGGCGAAAGCGGTCGTGGAATATCCCGGGATCCGTCACAATCCATTGTTTATCTGGGGCGGCGTCGGGGTCGGGAAGACCCATTTGATGCAGGCGGTCGGTCATGCGCTGGTAGCCAAGGGGGTTCAAAGGATAACTTATGTCACCAGTGAGCAATTCACAAATGACCTAGTGAACTCACTCCGGTCACACACAGTGGATGCCTTCAAAAAGAAATATCGCCAAGTGGGGGCCTTATTGATAGACGATGTCCAGTTCTTCGCCGGCAAAGAAGCGAGTCAGGAAGAGTTCTTCCATACTTTTAATCAGCTTTATATGAATGGTGTCCAAATCGTGATGACCTCCGATAGAAAACCTCAGGAGATCGAAAAACTGGAGGAAAGATTAGTGAGTCGGTTCCTGGGTGGACTCCCCGTGGATATCGGTTTACCTGATTATGAAATGCGGGTGGCGATCCTACGGCAGAAAGCGGCGGAGATCCATGCCAATGCTTCGCCGGAAATAATCAATCTGATCGCCAGCAACGTCATGACCAACGCCCGCGAACTGGAAGGAGTCTTTGTTAGAATTATCAATGAAGCCAGTCTTTCCGGAGGGAGTGCCAACCAAGCTCTGGTGGAAAAGATCGTCGGGGTAAAACAAGAAAGGGAGAATAAGAGGATCAGGCCGATCCAACTGATCAGTTTGGTGGCGAAACAATTTGAATTTAAGAACAAAGATATCGTGGGGAAGAGCCGAAAAGCGGAGTTAGTGGAAGCGAGGCATGTGGCGATCTACCTCCTTCGTGATGAATTGGGTTTACAACTAACCAAGATCGGCGAGTTGATGGGCGGCCGGGATCACACCACGATCATGCACGCGGATGAAAAAATCCGACAGGAGTTTGAAACGAACCAACCACTCCGGGAAAAGATCATGAAGATACGTCAAGAAATGTATTTGTGAAAAGATGGGGATAATTATCTAGACATACCAAAAGTTACGAAATTTTTTACACATAGAACTCACAGAAAAATCAGTTAATACACAGACAGTATGAACCAGAAATCAGGAATAACGATAAATAAATATGGAAACAGCAATCAAAAAAAGATTAATCACATTATTGGTAGGCAGAGCGTAGCCGCGATGTTAACATATCAACAGAGACTATTATTAAGTACTGCTATTTTTATAAGAAAGTAATAAGACGATGAAGGTTAATGTACTCGCGGAAAATCTGAACAAAGGTCTCTCGATTGCGATGAGGGGAATTTCTTCCCGGGTACAGCTGCCGATCTTATCAACAGTACTCTTGAAAGCAGGGAAAGGGGGATTGACACTATCCGCAACGGATCTGGAACTATCATTTGTGGTTAAGGTACGGGCAAAAGTGGAAGAAGATGGGGAGATCGCCTTGCCGGCGAAATTATTTTCCGACCTGATCGCGACCTTACCTGCCGGAGTAGTTGATCTCTCGAGCGAAAAGCAAACTTTAAAAATAAAAAGCGACAAAGTAAAAGCGGAAGTGGTCGGGCAGGGAGCAGAAGAATTTCCCAGTCTGCCAACCGCGAAAGGGAAGGGACTGGAAATTTCAATTGAAGAGTTGCAGGAAAAAGTCGAACGGGTTGGAATTGCGGCGGCGAAGGATGATGCTCGGCCGATCCTTTCTGGCGTCCTTTGGGTGCTTTCCGAAAATAAGGTGACTCTGGTTGCAACTGATGGTTACCGGTTGGGGGTAGACGTTATTGAGAAAGGTATCTCTGGGGCGGTAGAGACCGGCGAGAAGTTTGTTTTGCCGGTCAGAGCACTGATGGAGCTATCTCGGGTGTTAGAACCCTCTATGAAGTCAGTGACGGTAGAATTCGACAAAGAGAAACAGCAAGTCGTTTTCTCGGCGGATGACCTGGAAATGAGTAGCCGGCTGATCGCTGGAGAATTTCCTCCCTACAACAAAGTAATCCCCACGGAGAAAAAGATCACTGTGACTCTGGAAAAAGAAGCTTTGGTTGAAGCCGTGAAACGAGCCTCTTTGTTTGCCCGGGATAGCGCCAATGTCGTGAAACTGTTAGTCAATGAAGAGGGAATCACGATCACAGCTCAAAGTGATCAGGTCGGCGGCAGCCAATCAATGATGGAGGCGGAAGTGGAGGGCGAGGAAGTGAAGATCGCTTTTAATGCCCGCTATTTACTGGATTATTTAGGGGTGGTGAAGGGGGAGAAGATCACACTGGAAACGGAAGGGGAACTGAAGCCGGCGGTGTTTCGAATCCCCAAAAGTGAGTTCCTGCATGTGATCATGCCGGTGAGAACGCAGAACTAGAGGTTTTCAGCCAGTTCTATTTTGTTTCCAGTTATTATGATTACACCCTGTCTCCCAAGCGTTTCAACAACTTGTTTTACTTCTTCAGCAGGTAGTTTGGTAACATGGCTTGTAAAATCAGTTGACATTGGACCGTAAGCTTGTAATGCAAGGACTACAACATAATTAGGAGCAAGTTTTCTTTCTCTTTCGCGTAGATTCTGCAGACGATTCCAACTACCAACACTTTGTACAAATCTTCTTATTCCTTTGGGAATTTCTACTGGCATTGTTAATATTGGGCAGGAACTATGTATGCGGCTGGGACGGCGAGGAAATTTTTCCCTTTGACTTTACCTTTCAGAAGAAAAACTGGGAGGATCTGTTGGCCATTCGGGGCTGAGAAATAGACCAAACTAAGTTGCTCAACGTCGAGGGTGACCTCAAGTTCGGTTTGAACCAAGGAAGTGACATCAGTGATCGCATCAAGAGCGACAGGCAGAGCCAGACGGGAACCGACTTGCCTGAGGGTGGCAAAATCCATGAGTTTTAGTTTTTCATTGGCGGTAGTCTTTTTAAAGCCGCCGGTTATCTCCAGGGTATGGAGGATCTGATTTGAGTCATAGGTGAAACTAATGATCGAATTGGCGGTTGCCGTGGTCAGGAGGGGAAAGCCGGCAATCGTCTGCTCGTAATTCAGACGAACCAGATTGGCTTTGGCAGGGGTAGTTTTTTCCGGATAGAGTTCGACAGAGGTGCTCGCGAAATATTCCGGACTGCCCGATTGTTTGAAAGTAAGATCGGGGAAGAACTGCTTAAGATAATTCTCGGCTTTTTGATTGATCGCTGTCAGGGAGGGGAAACCAACTGTAGTTGTTGAGGCAACGCTATTGGTGTATTGGATCTGATTTTGGGTAGTGGAGCCAAAAAGCGATTGGCTATTTTTGACGTAAAGATAAGAAGTGGTAGCTAGGGTCTTTTTGGCGTCAGTACTCCCAAAACCTAAGGTGGTGGCGATGGTTTTGATCAGATTCACATCAATTAGTGGAGAAGTGATGGTGTAATAGGGTAGCTCACTCGGGGGAGTGATCGTAGCTGATTGCCAGTTGATAAAAAGTTTTTGGGCGGGATTCACCGGCTGGAGGTTTAGGGAAGGAGGAGCGGTGACCCCAGGAGTGATGGTCGATCCGCCAGCTGGCGGAGGAGTCGGGGAGATGACTTCAGTTGGAACTGGTCTGGCTGGAGTGATCAGACTCAGGATCACGCCGGCGATAATGGCGAAGGCAAGAATAAGTAATAGAAGCAGTTTTTGATGCTGGTAAAGTTTTTTGATCCGGTTAAGCATGATCTTTAGTTAGTATAAATGGGTTGGTTATTAATTAAACAGGCACCGGGAACATTGGTTCTGGCACTAGCACAACCTTCGGGGATCTGAACGCCACCCGCTGGACAGGAATTATAAGCGATCCCTCGGTATTCAAGGTGAAGATGAGGATTGCGATAACTTGGGACACTACTGGTGGCACCGGAAAGGGCAATCGGACTGCCTTCACCGACAGGATCGCCGACTGCGACACCGATTTCGGTGAGATGGGCATAAATAACAGAATAGGATCTGCCATCTTCGGTGGTCGAACTAATCCAGATCCAGTTGCCGTAGGCATTACCCCAACCGGTCTTCGTGACCGTGCCTGAACTGATACTGGTGATAGTCGTCCCAATGGGAACAAAAATATCAATAGCTTCGATGGTGCGGTGGGAAAAAGTGCCATGAGGTCCCTGGAGAATGAAAGCACCGGGAGGAACAGGCCAGGTACTGGGGCAACCGGGAAGAATCGCGCCGGTATAGGCAGGATAACGGAGGGAGGGAAGGATCCCTTGCTGGACACCGATTCCGGACTCTAACTGGGCGATCCCGGCAATGATCGGAGCGACTCCAATGACAGTGACATAGAGAATAAAGCCGATAAAAGAGGAACCGATGAGGACAACGGTCGCAGTGGAGGCGGCGACGGCGGTAGCAGAGGCCAGACCACCCAGAAGAGCTCCGAGTCCAGCCAGAGCAGCCAAGGGGAGAGCCAGAAGATCGCGAGCCTCAATTGGCTCACCGTAGATACTTTCG
>CAYQLI010000075.1:0-1444 GCA_964418355.1 uncultured Pseudomonadales bacterium
GCCTTTGTGGAGAAAAATCTTGTCCCCATTTGAGTTTGTCTTACTGCCGATCGTTGGATTTTTCTTCACCGCCTTACCCGGTCTGGACGCCCATACCCGCCTGATGATGGGACGCTACATCGAATACCGAATCACCGAGAAAGTTTAGGAGATTAGATCCCACTTCTTGAGCCTGGCCATCTGACCTGACTGGATCTGGTGGAGAGAGTGGTAAATGCCTTTCTTTTTCAGAAGTTCGTCGTGGGTACCCTGCTCTTTGATCTTCTTTTCGTCGAGGACAATGATCTCATTTGCCTTTTGAACTGTGGAGAGCCGGTGGGCAATAATGATGGTGGTCCGGCCCTGGATCAATTTCCAAAGAGCATCCTGGACGAGCATTTCCGAGTGAGAATCGAGGGCGCTGGTGGCTTCGTCAAGAATGAGGACCTTGGGATTCTTCAAGATAGTTCGGGCGATCGAAAGGCGCTGGCGTTGGCCGCCGGAGAGACGGACGCCGCGTTCGCCAATGACGGTATCAATGCCTTTGGGTAGTTTCTTGATGAATTCGTCAGCATGAGCGACTTTGCAGGCGATCTCCATTTCTTCACGAGTAGCATTCGGTTTTCCATAGCGAAGGTTTTCGGCGATGGTCTCATCGAAGAGATGACTCTCCTGCATGACCAGTCCGGTGGTGCGGCGGAGATAATCAAAAGAAAGATCGCGAAGATCAACTCCGTCGAGAAGGATCCTGCCCTTATCTGGATCGAAGAAACGAACCATCAGATGAGCGATGGTTGTCTTGCCCACACCTGATTTACCGACCAGAGCCAGGGTCTTTCCCGATTCGACCGAGAAAGAGACGCCATGAAAAACGTCCTGGCCGCTTTTCTCGGGATACTTGAACCAAACATTTTCAAACTCGACTCTACCTTGAGTGGAAACCGGTGTGATCGGCTGATTGATCTCAACCAGATCCGGTCTGGCATCGAGGATCTTGAGGTAGTCGCGAATCCCGATCATGGCGTACTTGACCTCCCAAAAAATCCAGCTAAGATTCCAAAGGGGCTGCTTGATCATTTCAACGTAAGAAACCAAAAGGACCACGACACCGATGGTGAATTGATGATTTAAACCGAGGTAAAAAATGTAGGCGTAGATGGAAGCGGTCCAGAGATCGACTAAGATGTCTGCCGAAACTCCTTCATTATTAATTCTTTCCATCCGAAACCTATTTTTTATCAATCTCCCTGCAACATCGCGGAGCTTGTTTGTTTCATATCTCTCGGTAGCAAAGGTTTTTACTAGACGGATATTACTGACGACTTCCCAAAAGTGGCTATATTCCCGATCCCAGATCCGATTTTGTTTTTTCTCGATCTTACTTAGTTTCTTGAAACGAATCAGGCGGAGCAAGAAAAAAGGGACAAACATCGAGGCCGTGGCCAAACCGATCTGCCAGTTTATC
>CAYQLI010000075.1:1454-4459 GCA_964418355.1 uncultured Pseudomonadales bacterium
TGATGGCAGTGACCGCCCCGGGAAGAAAATTGATTCCCAAATTGCTAATGATGCTTCTGATGCCATCGGTACCACGGGTGAGTTTATGCATTATCTTACCTGAAGTGTTTCGGTTGTAATACGAAACGGAAAGAGAGAGCAAATGACGGAAACCAACTTCGCGCAGATGATGGAGAAGCCGGAAGCCGAGAATGCTACTAGCATAAACTGAAGCTCGGTTGACGACTGTTGAGAGAATTTTGATGATTATCAATAGAATGACCAAATTGAGGAAAGTGGGCTTTCCAAAAAGGAAGAATTTGGTGTTACCCGTGGAAATAAGATCAATCAGAGAACGGTTGATCAGGGGATAGATCTGATTCAGACCGGATAAAACAACAATCAAGAGGGAGATGCCAAAAATCCTGCCCCAAAAGGGGCGGGCCAGCAAAAAAACCCGAACAATGTCAGCTTTTCGTTTCACAGCTTTATTTAACCATAGAGTGAGCGTGAATGTTATGATGAATTATGAACCTGTGGACGGAAAGTTTGTGGGGGGACGAGGCGTTTTCGGCTCTGGCAGTACAGAAAAATCTAGTTGAGATGCTTTCGGTGGTGATGAAAGATACCGCACCGCCGCTTTTTTATCTGGTCGGTTTTACCTGGGTGCGTATGTTTCGCTCATTGACGCTCCTCCTCATGCTCGGGACGGCGGTATTTGCAGGGTTGATCGTTCATCACCTTGATAGGGACAGGGTCAAGGGTTTGGTCGCTGGCGGACTGACCTTTCTCTCGCCTTTTTTGCTGACTTTTGCATTTGAGTGGAGGATGTATGCCCTGCTGGCTTTCACCGTCACGGCCTCGACATATTTTTTCATTAGCAAAAAGTGGTTTTGGTATGCCATCTTTGCCTTGGCCGCACTTTATACCCATCATTTTGCGATTTTCACAATTTTCGCTCAGGGAGGGGTGTTTTTGCTTTCTGAATTTTCCTGGCACAAACCAAAACTGTGGCTGGCGCAACTTTCTCCTTTTTTATGGATAATTTTCGGATACTCTTTTTGGCTCTATCCAATGTTCCTGCAAATCCAGCGGGTGAAAGGGAGCGGCTTCTGGTTAGGCATCCCAAAGCCCGCCGACCTTTTTGAGTTACTCTTCCGCTTTGCTACCGGCGGGGTAGCCAAAAATTGGCAGCCGATCGTATCCGCTTTGGGGGTAGCTTTGATGGTCGTGAAAGACTGGCGCAAAGTCTATAAGGACTGGGTTGGGTTACTTCTTATTTTCTCGGCACCGATCTTTCTTTCATATATTTTGTCTTCTATCATTACCCCGATCTTTTATGATCGCTATTTACTATCGGCGGCAGTGGGAAGTAGTGTACTGCTTACGACCGGGACCCGGAAGCAATTCATCTGGATCGGTCTGCTATTACTACTTATTTACGGTTATCTTTCATGGAATGTCTTTACCTCGCCTACAAAAAGGCCCTTTCGCGAATTTGCTGCTTATGTAAAAACACAAGTTACGCCCACTGATTCTCTGATCAACTGGAATGGAAAGGCCCATCACATTTGGGAAACTAAATACTATGGAATTCCGGCACCCATTTATACTCCCAACGGACCCCTGCCGCTTTATGTAGGTACCGCTCAGATGACGGCCACAGATACGATTGATAAACTGCCAAATAAAGACAGGATCGGCGTGATTGCCAGCGAAGATCCAAGGGAGATCAGCTTGCCAGGATATAAAATGGACTTGGTCAGACAATTCGGTGAATTAAGATTTATGTGGTGGACGAAAACAAAATGAAACGAATTCTGAATTTTGTCGAAAAACACGAAGTATTACTGGTGATTCTTTGCGGGGTGGCACTCCTGCGCCTGCCTGGTTTGTTTGAGCCGAACCGGTATGCTGATGAGGATATCTACCTGACAATCGGTCAGGCGTTGAGAAAGGGCTTGCTGCTTTATCGCGATATCTACGATAACAAAACCCCGCTAATTTACTTCCTGGCGGCTTTGGCCGGAAATGTCATGTGGTTTCGTTTTATTTTGATGATTTGGAATTTGGTTAATGTGACCTTGATTTGGGGTTTGGCCAAAAAATTACAGATAAATAAGTGGGGGGTGGTTCTGGCGACGATCCTTTTTGCTGTTTTTTCGACCCTGCCTTTACTCGAGGGCGAGATCGCTAATGGCGAGATCTTTATGATCATGCCGGTAACAGCAGCGATCTACCTTATCCTAACAAAAACCGGGCAACTGACGCTTTCGAAAATAACTTATCTCGTAGCGGGCATGCTGTGGTCGGTCGCCTTCCTATTCAAATCACCACCGGCAGTGGAGTTTTTGGGTTTGCTTTTCTTTTTGACAATGTACCAAGCCAAATCTATTGGTGATCTCTTTCGGAAAATTTTTGATCGAAGGGTGTGGCTTTTGGGATTTGGGTTTTTTATTCCAATCGCAATAAGTGTAATCTATTTTTATCTGTCCGGAGCGGGACCGATCTACTTGCAGTCGGCACTTTTACAGAACTTTGCTTACCTGTCCTCCTGGAGCGGCGGGGGCGGATCAATGCTGTTTTCGGGTGGTTTGGCAACGAGGGGAATCGTGATGCTGGCCGCTCTCACATTGGTCTTTCTTTCCCGAAAAAAACTAGGCAATGAATTCGGCTTGGTTTCGATTTGGTCAATCACGGCTATTTTCGGGGCCTTTTTGTCAGGACGGCCTTATCCCCACTACCTTTTGGAAGTTGTCGGACCGATGGCAATATTGATAGCGATGGTGGTAACAGTGCCTTCAAAATCTAGGGTGTTTTTGGGGGCGGCCATTGGTTGGTTGTTGCTCCTCGGAGTGGTGCGTTACCAGTTTTGGTACTACAAAAGTTTGCCATACTACGAAAACTTTGTGACTTATGTCTTTGGCAGGAAAACAAAGGAACAGTATTATGCTTTCTGGGGCGACAACGTTTTGCACGACTATGAAGCAGGAGCATACATTAACAAGGCAACTGATAAGAATGAT
>CAYQLI010000075.1:4469-5573 GCA_964418355.1 uncultured Pseudomonadales bacterium
GATCTTTGTCTGGGGAACCGAGCCAGCTATTTACGCCATCACAAACAGATTGCCGGCGGTCAAATATACGGTGGCCTATCATATCCTGGACTTCGCGGCTCAGGGGGAGGTGGGCCAAGTATTGATGCAGGAGAACCCGAAGGTAATTGTGGTGATAAAAAGTGAAAAAGGGAAGTTCACCGAACTGGCTGGAATGCTGGAGAATAAATATGCCCTGGCAACCACTATCGGGGAGATCGCGATTTACCTAAGATTAAAATGACAAAAAATATTAATTCCCTGACCCTGATCTTTATTTTGGAAATGTCACTCCTTTTGGGAGCAGGAGTATTCTTCTTTGTTTTTTGGGCCAAATTACCACCCCAGCTGCCTTGGCTTTATAGTCTGCCTTGGGGCGAAGGCCAGCTAATACCGAAGCCCTGGTTTGCCGGCGGACTTTTGATACTGGCTCTGGTTTCTTTAGTTAATTTTTATATCTGCCTGAGGTTAGAAAAGAAAGACAATGTGGTGGGGTTGGTAGTAGCCGGGGCCTCCCTCCTGCTCATCGTAATATACCTGGCTTCCTTTTTTAGAGTTTTGTCGATCATGATCTAAAATGAGTCAAATGAACTTAACAGTCGTACCTTTCCTGACTGCCCTAGTGATTTCCTTGGTTGTGACTCCGTTGACGATCTATGCCTTTAAGAAGCTCGGTTTTGTGATTGATCCGTCCAAGATGCCTCATCCGGCTCACATTCACAAAACCCCAGTGCCTAAGGGTGGGGGGGTCCCTATTTTTTTGGCGGTCCTTTTGATCGCTTTACTATTCCTGAAAGTAGATAAGCATCTGATCGCGATAATCCTCGCCATGGGGCTTACCCTCATCATCGGACTGATTGATGATGTGAGGGGAATGTCTCCCAGGGTGAGGCTCGTGTTTAATTTCCTGGCGGCGGGGATAGTCGTCGCGAGCGGAATCGGTATAGCCTATGTCACCAATCCTTTTGGGCAAGGGGTAATTGATTTGTCTCACCCGCGATTGTCGTTTTTCCTGTTTGGAAAACTACGGGAAATCTGGCTCTGGCCGGATCTCTTTGCCCTGATTTGGATTCCAACTCTGATGAA
>CAYQLI010000076.1:0-5559 GCA_964418355.1 uncultured Pseudomonadales bacterium
CAAGACCTGGGTAACCGAAAGGGGGGCAATGGAAATAGAAAGAAAAGCGAGGGCGCGGGCGGTGAGAAGCGTGGCTTCCCAAGGAAAGGATCTGGCACCGAAAGCCAAACGGACCAGAGGAATACGCAGAACCAAGACCAGGACGCTTGCCGGCAGGGCAAAGAAAAAGATCTGGGATAACGATTTGCCAAGAATTTCTCTGAATTTGACCAAGTCATTTTTGCCGGCCTCGTCAGAAAGAGCCGGAAAGGAGGCTTGGGACAACGAGACGCCAAAGAGAGAGATCGGTAGCGCGTATAGCTGACGGGCGAAGTTAAAGATCGAAAGCGATCCGGCAGTCAGAAGAGAGGTCAGATTGACAGCCACCCAACGCTCGATTTGATCCAGCCCCAAAGCAAGAGCCCGGGGAGGCATCAGGCGGAGCATGGCAACAACTCCAGGATGTTTCGGTTTGAAGATGAGTTTGGGTGAGAAACCAAGGTGCTTGACTAAGGGAATTTGGATCACGACATGGAGAAAGGCGCCAAAGACGACGCCGAGGGCCGCGGAGTAAATACCGAGTGAAGCGGAAAAGAAATAGATACCGATGATGGTGCCAATGTTGTAGAGAAGTGGAGCGATCGCGGGGATGAGGAAGCGTCTTTGAGCCTGAAGAATGCCGGTCAAGAAGGCGGAAAGGGTGAAAAGAAGCTGGGCAAGAGACATGATTCGGATGAGGTTGGCCATCAGATCTAGTTTTTCCGGAGAGTAATGGGCCATTAGTCCGGCGACCGGTCGGGCAAAGATGATCAGAAAGATAGTGAGGAAGGTCAGAATTGAGCCGATCGTGGTGAGAGCCGCATTACTAAGATAGCGGGCTTCCTCTTTGTTTTTGTCTAGGTGCTCCTGGAAAATCGGGATAAAGGCCGCAGAGACCGCCCCGACTACTAGAAGCTGGAAAATGGTGTCCGGCAAAACAAAGGCGGCAAAATAAACATCGAGATCCCCTTCAAGACCGCCGAAGAAGCGGCCGGCCAGGAGGTGATTCCGGACCAAACCCAGCATCGCCGAAGCAAGATAAGAGGCACCGATCACAAAGGCGGCGGAGAGAATACTTTTGTGTTCGGTCTGGAGAAATTTTTTGCTGCGATTGATAAATGATTGGACCATAAGAGGATATATGAATTAGCGCGAGGTTAATTTTATGGTAAAATTGGGGCTATGCCAATCATCAAATCTGCTATCAAGAAACTGCGTGCCGATAAAAAGAGGCAACAGGTAAATAAAGCCATTAAGAGTAAAGCGATCAATCTGATTTCTCTTTTTCGTAAGGAAAAAAAGTCGGAAGGTCTGGCTTCTGTTTTCTCGGCGATCGACCGGGCCGCAAAGAAAAGAGTTTTTCACCCCAAGAAGGCTGACCGTCTGAAGAGCCGACTGGCTAAACTTCTTTCAAAATAATCGCGTTTACCCTCACTTCACGCTATACTGGTTTTGAATGCCTGCCGCGAAGTTAGGAAAGATCAATTTACTCCCGAAGGACTCGTTTGAGTTTTCGGTTCTCGGAAAAATATTAAAGTGGGCCCTGACTTCAGGCCGGGTTTTGGTGGTTCTTACCGAGTTCGTGGTGATCCTTGCTTTTGGTTCACGTTTTTATTTCGACAAAAAATTGAACGATCTGGTTGAGACGATTGACCAAAAACAGGCTGTCGTAGACAGCTTCGCTGACATCGAAAAAAAAATACGAGATATCCTAAGCCGGCAGACGATCGTCGAAAAATATTTGAAGGGGAATCTCGCGATCGCAAATGTGATCGGACAGATCCGGAGGGTGACGCCCCAGAATGTGACCTTTAATGAGATCATTATAGATAGTAAGGGTTTTTCCCTGGCAGGATCATCCGGATCGGAAGGGGGTCTGGCCAATCTACTTCTTGGTGTCAGCAATATCCCAAATATCAGCGGGGTCAGCGTCGGGGGGATCGATTTTGATCAAAGACAAGGAATAATTAATTTTAGAATTAATGTAGCCACAGCTCCAAAAATATGATCGCCCCCTGGAAAAACGAGAAAATAAAACTGGTCTACGAACGCCCGGAAATAAAGGCGTCAGTTGAAATCGTCCTCTCAATCTTTTCGGTCACTTTTTTGTTGTTGTTTGCCATCAGGCCAACCCTGGCGATTGTGGCAACTTTACAGAAAAAAATAGAGGACCAAACCGTCGTGGATAATAAATTGACTACAAAGATAAACCAATTGGCTAAGGCAAATTCAGATCTAGGGTTGTATGCCAATAGGATACCCGATTACTTTCTGGCAATTACTGATGCAAACGACGAGTCTGGTTTGGCCAAGAGAATTGAGGTGATCGCGCGCGACAGTAATGTGAGGATCAATAGTCTGGTGTTGAATGCCGTCCCCCTGATCGGGGAGCAGATAAATCTGGTCGGCAAAGGCAAGGGGGCAGAAAAACCAACCTTGGAACCAGGCGGAAAGATCGCCTCATTTATCATTGACTTCGATATTTTCGGGGGAGCGAACCAGGTCTTCGATTTTTTGGCGAGGTTGGAGAATTTGGATAGAGTGATTTTAATTTCGAGTATCAATATAAAAAAAGAGACGAACAAACCTGTCGGTACGGCAGAGGTGATAAATGACCTACGGGTGATCGGAAAGGCAGACGCTTATTATGTTTATAGTCCACAATAGCCATGAAACCCAGAAGAACCAGAAGTAGTTATTTTTTACTAGTCGGGATGATGAGTTTGCTGGTAGTTGGCTCCTGGTTGGCCTATCAAATTTATGCCTCACTCACCAAAACTCAGGTGACGACCAAGCAGCAAACGGCGATCATCCCATTGGATGGCACGATCTCCCCTGCCGATCTTGATAATCTCAGGCAAAGGCGAAAGTTTACGCCAGCCGATTTCTCTGCCATAGTATTAAATATAAGCACCACCCCTGTTTCGACAGCTTCTGGGGGTGAGTCTTTTGGGTCAGGTCAATAAATACTAAATGAAAAATAACGTCTTTTCAAAAAGAATTCCAACGGTATTGGGATTGTTGATTCTGATCGGCGGCTTGGTGGCGGGAATTATTCTAGTAGGCCAGCAACAGAATTTGGGGATCAAGGCCGGCGGTACCTCAACACCCAAAAATGTGAAGATCACTAACAGAAGCAGTAATGGCTTCGCTGTCAGTTGGACCAGTGATTCGCCGGTAACCGGATACCTGAAATATAAAGAAGACCCGACTAATCTGAACTTACCCGCCGGCGACCTGCGGGATCAGATTTCTGGAACTGTAGAAACATACACCACCCATTATGTGGAGGTGACCGGACTTTCGGCAGATAAAACTTATTACTTTGAGATCGGGTCTGGGCAGCAAACATACAATGACGGTGGCAAACCGTATCAAATCAGGACAGCCCCGGCAGCCGCGGCGCCGGCAGAGGATGTTATCAGCGGAAAGATCGTGACCGCCACCGGATCACCAAGTTCGGGAGCGATAGTTTATGCGGAAATAACCGGAGCGGAAACTCTTTCGACCTTGACGAAAACAGACGGTACCTGGAGGATCGCGCTCTCAAACGCGCGAAATAAAAACGGCGATTATGTGGCCTATGATAAACAGAAGGAAACCGTGACCATTTTCGTTCAGGCGGGGACGGCGGGGACGGCGACGGCGATCACCAGTACGGCGAATGCCAATCCGGTGCCGGAAATTACGCTTGGAAAAACGCACAACTTTGCGACTGGCGAGGTGGCACCGGTAATTTCTGATTTAACCTCGGGAGGTACCGGCGGGGCAGGATTTACCGAGATTTCAAATCTGACCCAGTCACCGGAGGCAACTTTTTCGGTTAAATTGACTAATCCGGCGGTGGAGGGCGATAGCTTGGCGACCCAAACACCCGAGTTTTTGGGGACTGCCCCGACAGGAACAACCATCAATCTGCTTCTCGATCTCACCGGTCAATCAGGAATTGCCACGGCATCGGCCACAAACAATTGGTCTTGGTCTCCGGTGATCAAACTTTCGGTCGGAAGTCACTCGATCGCGGTTTCATTTAAGGACGAGGCGGGAGTTGGCCAAAGCTTCAAGAGGGGTTTTACGATCCTGGCGGCGGGAGCGACGGGTGGTTTGCCAGCCTTCACCTCGACCCCCTCGGCGACGCCAACAGCGACCGGAGAGGCGACGCCAACAATAACGGCGGCGCCAACAGCCACGCCGACTGGTTTACCGAAAGCAGGTATATTGACGCCAACCTACACATTACTTATAGTGGGTATAGGCCTGTTTCTTTCAGGTGTTATTTGGAGACGTAGACTATTAACTGAATAAACGAGTGGTAAACCTGCCACATGAACAACGATACAAATCAACCGCAAAATAACTCCAGTGCGCAGGGACTAGGTCTACCACCGATTCCTTCGGCTCCGGTGACAACGACCACCACGACGACGATAGAACCTTTGACCGAGATGCCCTCCGGATTACCGCCAATTGAGATAAAAACTGAGACGCCGGCAGGGATTCCGACCGAGCCAACTCCGACGACAACGACCACGACGACGATAGAATCAAAACCGGAGACTGGTGTCGGTCTACCACCGATTGAGATAAAAACCGAAGTCGCCGCTGTTCCTCCCACGGAGAAAAAGCCAAAGAAAAAAATAAATAAAAAGTTAGCGATCGGCGGAGCGCTGGTGGCATTGTTGGTGATCGGTGTCGTGGCGCTGGCATCACAACTGGGAGTGTTCCGAGGAGAAGGGAGAGGTAGAGCGACATGCTCTAATTTGGTTTGCGGAGGTGGAACTTGTCCAGATGGTACTACTTATGAGGGCGATAACTGCACTCCTCAGGCAACTTGTGCAATAAGAGACCAAGAAGCATGTCAAGGTCACCAACAGACGGGGGGCGGAGGTGGGGGTGGGGCGACTTGTTCTCCCGAGGGGGCGCAATGTATAGACGGCTGGGCTTATTGGTGCTACACAGACAGCAGGGGTTTGGAACGCGGTGACCATTGTTGTACCGATGCAGGGGCGGGGTTTTAATCCCTGTCCGGGGAGTATTACGTGTACCGGAACGGGTTACAGTTGCAACACCGACAGTCAATGTTATTCCATTGGTGGTGCGGTTTGTGGCACTGGTGCGGGTCAATACTGCTGTAACGGTGTGGTGGCCCTGTCAAACTGTGGTGGTTCTTGCGCTGGTGTATCGTGTACTTCGGGTCAATATTACTGGGGGGGAAGCGATCTTGGTTGCAGGCAGTGTAATTCGTCTGGTAATGGATACAATAGCGGATGCGTAACCAGTACGAATTGCGGCTCTCAATATACCGGACAGGGTCCAACAAGCTGTCAGGGAACAGGAGAAACGACAGGAGGGGGAACGACGACATACACTTGTCTGACTAACAGTAGCGCTAACTACTGTACCCGCGCCGGTGAGACTTGTGATACGGGAGACACCGGGGCTGTGGGGTCTTGTGCCGGTGATGGAACAAGGTGTTGTGTAAAGGCGGGAACGACGACATACACTTGTCTGACTAACAGTAGCGCTAACTACTGTACCCGC
>CAYQLI010000077.1:0-3590 GCA_964418355.1 uncultured Pseudomonadales bacterium
CGATTAGGCGGAATTGGGAACCAGAACCTGTTTGGCCACGTAGGGATCGCGACGAATCATTTCGATGACCTCTCTCGCATAGGCAAGATTAACTCTGGTATCATAGCCGCGAGAGTCGTAAAGGGCGTCTGTTGGATGAAGAACGGCGTGGGTGGTTGTGTGGTAATCTCCGTGGATAGCAATTTCTAATTTAGTTGAGTTAAGAGCTGTTTGTCTTTCTTTGTAGGAAACCGGTTTGGGAAAGTTGGCGGTGGCGACAATAAGGTACCGATTGGATTGATCGGGATCATCATCTCTTGGAAAGTAGACGTGTTTAGTGGCGATCCAACCGATGACCTTATGACCAAGACCCTTGCGTAATCTGACCTGGCCACTAAGGAGGAGGGTCTTGACGATTTCCCGAGCCTGGTCAAGTTCGCGATGGAGATCAATGATATCGAGGGGCTCGCCTGGAGGAGTTTCATTTCTGACCCGCCCTCTAACTTCAATTGCTCTTTTTAGTTCTGCAAACATGATTAGATAATAACACCAAAAAACCCGCCTTGCGACGGGTTTTTAGTTTCAAAAGAAAAAGTAGAACTATTTAAGCTCAACCTTCGCTCCGGCGGCCTCGAGCTTACTCTTGGCTGCTTCGGCATCTTCTTTTTTGGCGTTCTCAAGAAGGGTCGCGGGGGTCTTTTCGACCAGGTTCTTGGCTTCCACCAAACCTAGATCGGTCTTGATCTCGCGAACGGCCTTGATGACACCAATCTTGTTAGCACCGGCATCGGTGATGACAACGTTGAACTCGGTTTTCTCTTCGACGGGAGCGGCGGCAACTGGAGCGGCAGCGCCGGCGACGGCAACTGGAGCAGCGGTGACACCGAACTTCTCTTCGAGAGCTTTTACCAATTCAGCTACCTCCAGAACGGAGAGTTCACTGATTTGATCAACGATTTTTTGGAGTTTGTCGCTCATTTTGAGTTTTAATAATTAATAATTACTTTCTGGCGATAGCATCGAGGGCATAGACCAGCAGCTGGGCGGGAGCGGCAATTTGGCGGACGAGAGCCTGGGCTGGGGCCTGAAGCTGGGCGAGAAGAGAGGCCAGTAATTGCTCGCGACTTGGGAGCTTACTAAGGGCCTCGATATCTTTAATGGAAAGAACTTTGTCTTCCATCAGGCCGATCTTGACCTCAGGAAGGTTCTTGTCTTTGGCGAACTCGGTGAGGGCTTTGGTGGCGGCGACGGCATCGGTTTGGGCAAAGATAACAGCCGTGGGGCCGTTCAGGGCGGCCTCGACTTCTTTGGGAAGGGTGCCGAGCTTCTCAGTGAGGGAGATTTTCAGCAGATTATTTTTGGCGACCATGAATTCACCACCGGCGGCGGCGATCTTGGCGCGCAGCGCCGTCTGGTCGGAGACGGAAAGACCGGCGTAGTTGGCGAGGATGACGGCTTTGGCGGTCTCTAGACCTTGTTTAACCTGTGCGAGGGCGTGAACGTTTTTCTGTGATGGCATTTTTGTATTAAAAAAGCTCGACCAAAGCGAGCTATAACAGGTGCTCCTACGGAAGACTTAGTGATTGCTTCCGGTCTTTGGACTAGGGGCTATTATAAACGTCGGCCCGAATTTTGCAATAAGGGAATTAAGTTCCACATCCCCCACGTCTTATAGTTTTGTATTATGTAATGTTTCCTGGTAAAATCCAGGCAAATGGCAGGCGAAAGACAGTTCATTCGAAAGTTTCTCTTTACTACCGGTATGACTTTGACCGCCGTTGCGGTGGTGGGGTCGTTTTTGAACTCTCATGATAATGGCCAGGCCATTGCTTATGAACCTCAGTTATCCGGCACCGGTCCCAGATTCGCGGAGGCGACGGCTGTGCCCGATTCACAGGCAGAGACAGCACAGGTTTGTGAAATTAGTCCGAGCTATCCGGAGCAAATTCAGCAATGGTGTGTCTTGATCACTGGTTATGCCCATTTGCGAGGATTTGATCCGAACTTAATTGCGGCACAAATTTGGCAGGAAAGTGATGGTGATCCGAACGCTTACTCTCACAGCGGGGCGAATGGTTTGACGCAGGTTATGTCCAGCGATGGTATCGCGGCAACCTTCCTTAATGATAAAGGTGAGCCGTACTTTGCCAATCGGCCGACCATGGCAGAACTGAAGGATCCAACATTTAATGTTGACTATGGTACTGGCTTGCTTGAGGGGATAAGGAATAGAATTTCGGAAGACTATACGGCGGAACAATTGGCAGACCCGGCAATCCAGCGGACCATTTTGCGGGAAACCTTGAAAAAATATGGCCCAAGGGATAGGGGTTATGAGTACGCTGATATTGTCCTGGCTATTTATGACCAGAATCGGTAGGCCGGGGAAGTTTCACTAGAGGTTGACAGATGGTGGTAAAATTGAGGGTAATCTGATTCAGATTGCTACACATCTTTGTATTTTGATGTGGATGGCGATCTTGAAGCAGAAGTACCTTAACAACTCCATGTGCTTTTTTTCCTTTCCGGTGGGGTAAGTGTAACTATAATTTTTGTGGTTATACCTGCTCCACTGGAGTAGGTAGTACCGGGTAAGCGTTTGATACCCGTTAATGTCGTTGTCATCATAAACGCAATGATGGCTTCCAAACGAAGGTCAGCCGACCTCACCTGAAAGGAGGGTAAAATCATGGCTGATCAAAATGCTCCTCTTTCTCCTCAGTTGTCGAACAGACCCTCCGCTGGTGGGCCTGGGGCGGCGGGTAATGGCGGCAATGGCGGCAATGGTGGCAGACGCGGTGGTTTCGCGATGCCGAAGTTCGGTAACCCCTTCGCCGGCCTGGGCAGCAAACTGCCTAAGGACTGGTGGATCTGGGCGGCGGGGGCTTTCCTTCTGGCACTGGGCTATGGGTACTGGCAATATGCCGGGCCCGTCAGCTTCATGCCGGATAACCGTGTGATCCAGCTCCGCGGCGTGCCGGGTCTCTCCCTCAAGATCACCTTCGCTCACCTGGCTCTGGCCGTGATGTGCCTCTGGGGACTCTTGGAAGCGCAGGACCGGGAGGATCCCTTCTGGTTAGACTGGTGGGTCCCATACGCGTTCGCGGCCGTATTCGTATACGGCCAGCTGAACTGGGCGAAGATCATGGCCACTTCGCAATCGGCGATGTGGTGGGGTGGTTTCGCCGGAGGGGCCATCATTCTGTTGGCGGTCGCCATCCTCTGGAATCCGAGCGAAGAAGAGGCGGAGAGCTGGGTCGATCGTATGGACACGACCGCCTTGTTCAACGCGATGATGGTACTCATCGTCCTGCACTATGCCAAGTTCCCGACGTTGCCATATCCGGCGATGCTGGTCATCCTTTTGGGAGTCGTCGCCGCCATCATGAACACAGTGGCGGTTGTTGCAGTCACGTTGGCCGTCGCCGTCATCTTGGCGAATCTGGCGACTCATCAGGGCTGGATTCCCGGATCGCACCGGCGTCCGCAGACGACGACGCCAAACATCCCGGGCATCAACAAAGGTCTCAAGCTCATCAAGAGCTGGGACGTTTGCATCGCCTGGTGGGCGGTGTATGTGGTCGCTAATTTCCTGATCTACCAAAAGGATG
>CAYQLI010000077.1:3600-5275 GCA_964418355.1 uncultured Pseudomonadales bacterium
TTACAACTATGTCTTGATGGTGATCGGCGGGCGCTAAGCACATGGATGTTTTTCCCGGTCTGACCGTAAGGTCGGACCGGGATTCTACTAGAGAGGATTAGTGATAGTCCTTTGTAGCGGAAGCAAGTTCTTTCACAGAGAGGAGGGTCACAACAATGTTGCTGACCATTTTGAAACGCACCTTGGCGTTCGCCTGGGTGGGGTTGTCTGCTTGGGCCGGTTTCGCTACCAACAGTGTGTCGGTGGGTGCAGCCGTCCTGGCGGTTGGAGTAGCGGGAGCCCTCTATATTGGCTACCGCTACAAATTCTAAATTTGGTGGGGTACGATAAAATCGGCCCCACCAAAATTCTAAACTTGACAATACTATATAAAGTTATAAGATACACATTAATATTAGAAGTCTGCCAACGAGCAGACTTTTTGAGTATAAAAAATAAAATATGGCGATAAATAACGCGCTTGAGACACTGTCCCGGTCGGTTACTAGCAGCGAAGCGGCGAAATCTTTTGCCGAGATTCAACAGCAGTTGTCCGAGGCCTTAAGCCGGGCAAATGCTTCCGGGATCGGTGAAATGATCACCAGTTTTTTGGCTACCATTACCGATGCGGAGATCATGATGGGTGTCGGCGCTTTTGTTGCCACGGCAGTTCCGGCCAGAGTCTGGACCAAGGAAGCCCTCGCGAACGACGGAAAAGTCAGTATGAATGAAAAGCTGGGAATCGGGGCCAGAGCCACAATGATGGCCGCCGGGACCTATATGTTCGAGGGAGCCATGGTTCATGATCCTGCCAGTGCCTTGGCGGCTGCAGCGCTTTTGGGAGTGGAATTGAAATTGGGTTACGATGTTTTCGAAACCTTAAAGAGCGGAGAGTTAAATCCGATCAAAAATAGGAATCTGGGAAAGAAAGACTATTGGGTGAAGGTACTGAAGACAGCCGGAAAGGCACTCGGGGCTTTGGTGGTGATCCCCAAATTAAATCTGGTTCTGTTTGCTGCCAATCCGATGGATACTGTCGCAGGAGAGGTGGGTGCCGGACTCGTTATGGCAGCGAATTATGATCAGGTAGCGAAATTACTGAAAAAATAAAGGTTTAATATGGCACAGGCATACCGTCCAGAAACAGAAACACTGGTCCGACCGGACGTCGTACCGGTGAACGAAGCTCTTGTCACTGAGTTCATCCGTCACTTACAGGCTGGTGCTCAAAGGGAGCACCTAAGCCCGGCGAGATATTTGATGGTACCAGAGAACAGAGCCCAGCTGGGGGTCTTATTGCCAGAAACGGCCTTGTCAGAAACGACTTCAAGAGGTTTGGTAGTCCATAATCTAGGCCAGGTGGCTGATGTGCCGACTATCCACACCCCAATGCGTTTTGTCGAGGCGGAGGTGACCCCTTATACCAGAAAGAGTGAAAGGACTGGCGGCGTAATTCAGCAACGGGAAACGGTTGCGACTGGTTGGGATATTGCGGAAGCGGCGGTTCTCCGGCAACCGATCATCGCCACACCGGGAAATTGGGAAGTGGATATGGAACCGATCAGGGTGCATGCCCCAAAGGTGACTGCTGATCGCCCAGTCCCAGCGACTGAACGAGGGCTCCGCCAAGTTTCTACCCGCGAGGTCGTAAATTACACTGGCCTGTCTGAGGTCCAGTTCGAGGTTCAGCCGATTT
>CAYQLI010000078.1:0-278 GCA_964418355.1 uncultured Pseudomonadales bacterium
AAGGAAATCGAAAAAGAAGACATTCCTTTGGTTGGCGGCAAGGGTGCCAACTTGGGCGAAATGACTCAAGCCGGTTTTCCGATCCCTCCCGGATTTTGTCTTACTGCCAACGCCTATCGAAAAATGATCGCTGCGAATAGTCTCGAACCGCGAATCAGGACCCTCCTCTCAGACCTCAATGTCGAAAACACCAAGAAGCTTGATGAGACCGCCAAAAAAATTCAAGAGCTGATTCTCCGGGCAGATATTCCTGACGAACTTGTCAAACAAATCTTTTC
>CAYQLI010000078.1:288-4987 GCA_964418355.1 uncultured Pseudomonadales bacterium
TCTCTTTATCGCCGTCTCAAGCCAGGAAATCGCACCCCTTTGGTGGCCGTCCGTTCCTCCGCCACTGCGGAAGACCTTCCCGACGCCTCTTTCGCCGGCCAGCAGGAAAGTTATCTCAATATCAAGGGCGAAGCCAATGTTATTCAGGCGGTCAGGAAAGCCTGGGCCTCTCTTTTTGGCGGCCGCGCAATTTATTATCGCCAGACGAAAGGCTTTGATCACTTCCGGGTGGCCTTGGCCATTCCGATCCAGCTTATGGTCCAATCGGACGTATCCGGGGTCATGTTCTCGGTCAATCCGGTCACCAACAACAAAAACCAGATCGTCATTGAAGCCGCCTGGGGACTGGGCGATTACATCGTTCAGGGTGTCGTCACGCCGGACCATTACGTCGTGAACAAGCAGGACTTCACCATTCATTCCCGTTTGATCGCCGAGCAAACCGTCATGGAAGTCTACAAACACCCTAGTGGTGTCAAACAAGTCAAAGTCTCGGCAAACAAAGTTGGTCGAGCCAAATTATCTGACGATCAAGTTTTGAAACTGGCCCGCATCGGGGGAGCGATCCAAAAACACTATTATTTTCCTCAGGACATGGAGTGGGCCATGGAAAAAGGCGAGCTCTTCATCGTGCAAAGCCGTCCGATCACCACCCTCAACCTCCACCCGGAAAAAGTGAAGACTGTCGATCCCAAAGCCCTCGATGATATGAAAATGCTGGTGGTCGGCGCCCCCGCCTCTCCGGGGATCGCCTTTGGACCTGTCGCCAGGATCCTTTCCCTGGGCAATCTGGACCAAGTCAAGGTGGGAGATTTTCTCGTCACGGATATGACCTCACCCGATTTCGTCCCTGCGATGAAACGCGCCGCCGGGATCATTACTGATAAGGGGGGCCAAACCAGTCACGCCGCCATTGTCAGCCGCGAACTAGGGGTACCCGCCGTCGTTGGTACAAAAACTGCGACCAAGGTGTTGAAGAACGGCGACAAGGTGACTCTGGACGGCTCTACCGGAAATATCTATTCTGGTTTTCCCAAGCTCACTTACGTCGCCGGACACAAAGAAGTCGAAATTCCCCACACTGCTACCAAAGTTTATGTCAACTTGGGAGAACCGGAGCTCGCCCCGACTATCGCCCAGGGTAATGCTGATGGAGTGGGTCTCCTGCGGGCCGAATTTATGATCGCTCAGATCGGCATCCATCCAAAGAAACTGATCCACGACAAACGGGAACAGGTTTTTATTGATAAATTGACCGAGGGACTGGCCAAATTCACCGAAAGTTTCGGCAACCGACCAGTGATCTATCGGGCCACTGACTTCAAAACCAACGAATACCGAAATCTCATCGGCGGGGATGCTTTTGAGCCCCAGGAACCAAACCCCATGCTCGGCTATCGTGGCGCTTATCGTTATATTGTTGATGAATCGGTTTTTCGGCTGGAACTCGAAGCAATCAAAAATGTCAGAAACAAACTCGGCCACAAAAATCTCTGGCTGATGATCCCTTTTGTTAGGACGGTCGAGCAAATGAGGAAAGTAAAACAGATTGTGGCCAGTCACGGATTATCTCGAAGCAATAGCTTCAAGCTCTTGATGATGGTCGAGATCCCCAGCAACGTCATTCTTCTGGAAGACTTCATCAACTGCGGCATTGACGGTGTTTCGATCGGCAGTAACGACCTCACCATGCTCATCCTGGGTACCGACCGTGATAACGAAACCGTCGCACCCGTTTATGATGAGCGAAATCCGGCCGTAATGTGGGCTCTCGAACATGTTGTCAAAACCTCACTCAAACATAAGATCATGTGCGGTATTTGCGGCCAAGCCCCCAGCATTTATTCAGACCTGACCGAAAAACTGGTCGAGTGGGGGATCACTAGTGTTTCTGTTTCACCTGACGCCGTAGACCGGACCAAGCGGATCGTCGCCGAGGCAGAAAAAAGAATTCTAAAACATGGCTAAAATCAAAGCGATCCACGCTCGCGAAATTCTAGACTCCCGCGGTACCCCCACGGTGGAAACAACTATTTGGTCCGATGATGATCACGGCGCCATCTCCTCGGTCCCCTCCGGGGCTAGTACCGGCAGGCTCGAAGCGATGGAACTGCGCGATGGTGACCCCAACCGTTTTCAGGGCATGGGCGTCCTAAAGGCGGTGGACAACGTCAATAATATTATTTCAAAATATGTCGTCGGTCAGGATCCAGCGAAACAAAATAGTCTCGATCAAATCCTCCTCAATCTGGATGGCACTCCGAATAAAAGTAAATTAGGGAGCAATGCGATTTTATCCGTCTCGCAGGCTGTTTGCGAACTGGGAGCACTGGTCAATAACAAGCAAACCTATGAGTATCTGGCTGAAAAATACGCTCTCGCCAAACCCAATAGTAAACGTTTACCGACTCCGATTTTCAATTTGATCAATGGCGGCAAACATGGCGCCGGCAATCTCGATTTTCAGGAATTCCACCTGATCCCCAGCAGTCAGGTGGATTTCAAAAAAGCTCTGGAGATCGGCGAGGAGGTCTACCAATCCCTGAAAAAAGTCCTGATCAACAAAAAGGCCGTCCATTCCGTCGGTGATGAAGGCGGTTTTGCTCCTAATCTATTTAATAATGTTGATGCTCTCGAACTGCTGGTCGAGGCGGTCGGGGCGACCACTTACAAAATAAACACTGATTGTTTTCTTGGTCTCGACATCGCCGCCAGTACTTTTTATAAAAACGGCAAATACCTGATCAAGGACAGGCCGGAACCATACTCAGCCGAAGAATTCATCAAGTATCTGGTTGACCTAAAAAAACAATACAATCTCCTTTCGATCGAAGATCCTTTCGATCAGGATGCCTGGCAACACTGGGTGAGTCTCTATCTGGAAATGGGTCAGGAGACGATGATCGTCGGTGATGATCTATTGGTGACGAATAAAACCCGTTTACAAAAAGCGATCGAACTGCATGCCTGCAACGCCATCCTGATAAAACCAAATCAGATCGGGACTATCTCCGAAACCGTCCAGGTGGTCAAACTCGCCAAGAAAAATAGTTTTTCGGTCGTTGTGTCTCACCGCTCAGGTGATACCGATGAGGATTTTATCGCAGACTTTGCTGTCGGTATCGGTGCCGACTACGCCAAATTCGGCGCCCCGAATCGCATGGAGCGAGTCGTCAAGTATAACCGCCTCTCCTTCATCGAAGAATATCTCGCCGCCGCCGGAAAATGAAACTCACCGATTCCGAAGCCTATCTTCACGGACAAATTTGGCCCTCCCAATCCGCTTTTCTAGAAAATCGATCGTCACGCTAGGTAATCCTTTTCGCACAGCAACCTGGAGCTGGTATTCCAATGCAGCTAGCTCGTGCTCTTGCGAGTCGTACGTCGCCAACGTCACAAGCATCGGGTCATAGAAATCAGGCGTCACCTGACCAAAAAAATAGGCATGGTGTGCCTCTTCAATGCCCCAAAAAAACATAAGATCATTAAACATTCCGCAAAAAATAAACTCGCCAACATCCTCGCGGATGGCTTTTATATTCTTGGCATCATAATCGGAGGCGCACCTTAACAAGTTGCGGCTAATGTAGATCATTCCAGAGGCGCGATCATGTCCGATTGTATATGGACTGTCAGCCTCATCCAGAAATAGGGCAACCGGAATTCTACCAACCTTGACGACTCTCTCTGGTTCATCTCTTTCAACCTCAGCTATTCCCTCCAAAAAAATCCGCAGTAGTTCTCTGGATCTTGGTGATAACTCATGCAACTCAGGATAAGCGGAGAGGTCCTCTTTATGAAAATCTGTGATCCAAACTCTTCCTGTCTCTTTTGTTGGCATGGTCAATAATGCAGAAAATAATTTTACTGTCGCTCCTGCTTTCTTCTCACTGCTGGAAATAGCCCGCCCTCGGAAACACCAACTACGTTTTCAACAGAAACCAGCCTTTCGCCCTCGAGATGCAATTCAACCTTACAACTCGGGCAGTAGTGTTTATCCCCTTGGGGACCCTTAACGACTTTCCAATCGCTAATTCCACGACTACAGTTAGGACAAGTATGGCTTGGAAAGGCAGTTCGGGGTGGAATACTGCGTTGGCCACGGCTGATCGGTAGGTTACTCATTAATAGTATTATAAGATTATTGTGTTCTAAGGTCAAATATCATAACCTAGAACAAATAAGTCTTAATTTATTGACAATAACCATATTCTACAGGATAATATCTCCACGCGCAGCTTAATAAAGAAAGGAGGCTATCATGCCTCAACGTCCTACATACAGGTGCCCGCACTGCCATAGTTCGGCAAGGACCCTTGCCCGCGAGGGGAAAGAGCCTGCCTGCTATTACTGTCACGGCATCCTGCAGAAAGTGCCGAAAGGGTTCTGCACCAAATGCTTCAAACCCATTCCGGCGGGATGGAACAAAAAAGTCTGTCCCAGTTGCTAACCAGGGCAAAAGGTTGAGGGCGTTCGCCCTGTCCCGCCAAAAGCGGGTAACCCTCAACCAGATTTTCTTGATATAGTTAGCTTGTGCCTGCCAAAAGAGTTATTCTTTGCATCATGGATGGTTGGGGGATCGCTCCGGCCAGTCCGGGGAATGCGATTACCCTGGCCGATCCGCCCACCTTCAAAAATCTAGAGGAACACTATCCCCATAGCCAACTGGAAGCCTCGGGTATTGCCGTCGGGCTTCCCG
>CAYQLI010000079.1:0-507 GCA_964418355.1 uncultured Pseudomonadales bacterium
CTCTCTGCCCGGCTCAGGTCCGGGGTCGGGTTGGGGTATTTCCCCCGGGGAGTTGGTTTTTAGCCAGTAGAGATACTCGAGGTTAATCGCCGCTTCATAGAACCCCGGGTCATACCTGAGGGACTGCTTGTAGAGGCTAACGAGAGTTTGATAGTCGGCGATGCCGCCGGCCCAGCCTGTGTTGGCTGCCTCGTAAAGGGCGATCGCCTTCAGTTCTGGATCCTCGATTTCGTAAGCGCTCTGGAGGAACAAAACGTAGGCTGTTTTTACGTCCTTGGCCCTGAGGGCGGAAGTGGCAGCTTCGTAGGTTTTGTAACCTTGTAAAAACTTCCTTTCTTGGTCGGTGCCGTAGGTGATCAGTTTCAGGCCGGTCGTGGCCAGAAAGACTATCGGTAAGAACCACTTGAGGAAGGAGGTAATCCTTTTCATTGTCAGACCTCCCTCCCGATGTGAACCAGTCCGGCGAGAAGAAGGCCAGTTAGCGCTAGCCAGGGAAGGACGCCGAAG
>CAYQLI010000079.1:517-4965 GCA_964418355.1 uncultured Pseudomonadales bacterium
CATGTTGCTGGTATAGAACCGGAGACGCTTCGAGTTGGTTGATCTCTCCAAATATCTCGTCCAGATCTTCAGTTCCCCCGTGGTAAACCTTGCCCCCCAAGTACGTCACATAGACATTGAACTGTTGGGCGGTTTGATCTTCTTCTTCTCCTTCTTCACTGATCCAGATCCAGTAAATCTTGGTTTCGCCCAGGGTGTTTTCGATGGTCTCTTTTTCTTCAGACGTGACGATCGATCCGCCATCGGAGACGAGGATGACGGCACCTGAATTTTGGCCGGATTGCTGTTGATGCGCTAGTCCGGCGATGAGGCCAGCGCCAATACTGGTACTTCCGTCGACCATGACGTTCTTGAGACGATAGATCAGTGTTTCATGATCGGGCGAAAGTGGCCACTCCAGAAAGGCCGACGAGTTGAAGACGAACAGAGCGATTCGGTCCTGCGGCCTTCCCACGACAAATTCGCTGATGACGCTTTTGGCGGCCTCGATGTTGTTACCAGACATACTGCCGGAGATATCCAGGACCAGGGTGATGTCCCGCGCCTGACTGTAAACCGGAACTGAAGTTTTCAGTAACCGGGTTGGTCGGGCGAGGATCAGGGCGGCAGTGACGACAAAAACGGCAAGAAACAACCGTTCCAGAACCAGAACCGAGACGCCTGTCCCAATTCCTCTAAGGAGAGCGGCGGATGAAAAACCGAGGCCGCTTTTTTGGTGGACTAGTTTGAAAACTGCGACCAGTCCAAGAGGAATCAGAAGCAGAAAGAGGGGATACTCAAGGGGTATGCTCATCGGAGACCTCCTTTACGAGTCGAGCAAAGACCGTTTTCATCTGGTCTAGACTGAGATGAACCCCACTATAGAGGATAAAGGTTGTCGTTAGCCAAGTTGAGGCTTGCGGGCGTCCCCAGACGCCGCGACGGTAGAGCTTGAGGGCTTCGACAAAAGTTGCCTGATCTGGGTTTTGACACCAGATTTGGTACAGTTCGTCTGCGCCCGGCGGATCAAGCGCGATCTGATCTTGGCGCCGCTGGTGAGCGGCAATGAGCCTGCTTGCCACCTGCCATGCGAGGAGACAGATCGCCAAACCCAAAGAGACGAAGCCTGCCAATCTGACTTTTGGCCAGTTGGTGGCCGGCGGAGTGAGCTCGAAAAGGGTCAATATCGGTCGGGTATTTTCGTCAACACGGGGCACGATGTAGAAACTTGTCATCCCGACAAAGATCTTTTCGCTTTCTTGTACACCCCTTCCTGTGTTGGGGAATATCTGTCGATATTCCTGGAAGATATTGACATCCCAGGGCAGGCGCTTGTCGTCACTTGCTTCCGATAGATCGAGCGGCAGAAGGTAGATAAACTCGTAGGCGATTTCGGTAACGACCAAGCCGCCTTCAAAATGCCGCGTGACTTGGCGAGAAACAACTTCCAGCTCACCTTCGGCTATCTCTGGTGGATATTCATCATAGTAGTGATAGTTGTGGTGAGGTGAACTGCCATCTACCTTGGGGGGTAGGGGCAGAACGTCGCCAATGTTGGGTGCCTTGGTCAAATCCAGTGACACGCCTGTTTGGGTAGTGATGACGAGAGTGGCCTGGATAATGTCCCCAATGTGGTTATTGTCCGGGGAATCAGTCTTCCATTGGGCGGTTACCAGCGGTGCCTTTGGGAAGATAGTTCCTGAGCTTCCTAGAATAACGAGCGCGGTGAGGAAAAGGATCAAGAGCATGACCCTTTTCAACTTTGTTTTGAGGTTGGCGAGAGTCATGAGGTTTCCTTTTCTTGGCGGCAAGATGCTTCTTACCACCAAAAGTGAATTGTTTGTTTACTTGTCAAGGTGCTTGCAGCAACGATAACAGACGGCCCATATGATTGCAATTTTTTGCTTTTTTCCACAAAAAAACGCCTCAGTTTGTGGTCCAAACTGAGGCGTTGCTAGACTCGGTCGTGCTGAAGAAGAAAGATCTTCATCAGCGTCTCGATATCATCATTACCGCCACTTATCAGAAAGTGGGGCTTGATCCCGAAGCGCGCAAAAAGCGCGTTTAGAGATTGGCGGCGGAGTCGGCTGTTTTCCTCAAACTTCTTGCGAGTTTTGGAAGTGAGAAAAACATAGGACAGTTCACCCGTTTCTAGGTCGCTAAGAGGATAGAGAGCGAAACCCTTTCCCGGTAGGGTCACTTCGCGCTCGTCCCAAAGTACCAGCGGCAAGACTTCGTGGTTTGGCGCCAAGATCCTCAAGGCCCTTTCCAGGCCGCTTTGGCTCCCAAGAAAGTCGGAGATGACTATGACCAGCGAGCGTCGGCTCGGAATAGAGCCGGCCGCTTTGACCAAACCACCTCTTTTTTTGCTGCGCCAGTCAAATTCCGTAATGGCCTTGGCTAATTGAAGCGGATACGTTTTGTCGTGGGGTTCGGGAAAACCGTATTCCAGTTCGTTAGTGTAACCGACAAAACGAAAGCGGTCCTTGAGTCGGAAGGCGGAAAGGGAAAGGACCGCCGCCAAAACAGCCAATCTATCCAGCTTGCGGATCTCACTGCCAAAGGCCATTGATGGCCCAAGGTTAGCCAATAGATAGAGGTGGATGTCTCTTTCTTCGGCGAACTGGTTGACCGAGAGTTCGCCCGAAATCAAACTGGCCTGCCAGTTGAGGCGGACCATGTCTGGATCATCCGGGAATGGGGCGATGCCTTGGAAGTCAAAGCCTCGCCCCAGGTAAACGCTGTCCCATTTCCCAGACGCAAAACCGGCGGAGAGCCAGTTGATCCAGTACTCGACTAGACGGATGACGGTTTCAGGCCGATTTGGGATCGGCGCTTCGCTCGACCGGGCTTGCTTAGGCCGATTTGGGATCGGCACTTCGCTCGACCGGGCTTGCTTAGTCTGGCTTGACGGCATCGAGGACCTCCTGCACGACTTCCGCCGGCGATTTTGCCAGCTGGGGGTCGTATCTGACCTCTGGTTTCAGGAAGATGCGGTGAGCCAAAACGTCAACCGCATAACGAGCCACATCCTCGGGGGTGGCGTATTCCCGGCCTGCCCTGAAGGCGGCAACCATCGCCGCTTTCTTCAGATTGATAGCCCCGCGCGGTGAGGAGCCATAGGCGACCAGATCGTGTTTCCAGGTTGCCTCGCGCAAGCGCCAGATGTAGCGGTCCAGGCGTGGCTCGACGTGGATGCTGGTAAAGATCGCCTCGCGGATGGCGATGATCTCTTCTGGGTTGGTCACCGGTTTGACTCTTTGCAACCGGTCCGTGGCTCCCCGCCAGAAGTCAGGGTCGGAGAGCACCTGCAGACCGGTGTCCTCTGAGATATCGTGGATGATCGGTTGGGCCAGGAAGCGATCCAACTGGGCCTCCGGCAGTTGATAGGTGCCTTCATGCTCCATCGGGTTTCGGGTCGCCAGGACCAGAAACACCGGCTCGAGTTTGTACACCTTGTTGCCTACGGTCAGGTGTCGCTCCTCCATGGCTTCCAGCAGGGCCGCTTGGGTTTTGGGCGTGCCGCGGTTGACCTCGTCGGCGAGAAAGATGTTCGTGCCGAAGAAGGGTCCGTGGCGGACCTCGAAAGCTTGGGTCTGTTGGTTGTAGATATCAAAACCCGAGAGCTCACTGGGGAGCATGTCAGGACGAAACTGGCGCTTGTTGAAGACGCCGGCGATCGTCTGGGCCAGCGCAGTGCAGGCCAGGGTTTTGGCCAGGCCCACGGGAGCACGGACGACGACGTGGCCGTCGGCAAAGACCGCCAGGATCAGAATTTCGGTAAGGGCGTGAAGTTCCGGGCCATAAACGACCTTCTTTACCTCGGTCTCAATGGCGCCAGCAACAGTGCGTCCAAATGCCAGTATCTCTTGTCTGTTCAGGTTAGAAAATCTTGACTCGTTTTGTTGCATATATCCCTCCAATTGGGTATTGCCTAAAACGTTTGGGGTTTTTAAGGGGCGAATATGGGTATCTTATCAGAGTTTTCTGAGTTAAAGATGTTAAACTGAGGGTGGGTGGATAAGAAGCTGGATCTCACGATTATCGCGGCGGCATTATTGGTCAGTCTGACCTTGATCGGTTTGTCTGGCAGGAATGTAGTGCGGGCGCAAGCCGCCTGTGACATTGATTGCCTTTCCGACAAAATCGCCGCCCTGACGCGACGGGTGGTCGCCTTGGAAAAGTTGGTTGGGGCAGGTACAAAGTCAACGAAAACTACCGGGGTAAAGAAAGAAAATTTTGTGTATCTTTCCGGAGGTAGTGCGGCCGGGACAGACTGGACGAAGATAGAAGGAACGAATTTCTGGTTAGATCAAAGTTTGTATGGCAACGTTGCTTACGTGACCTATTCGGGCTGGGTGGAGAATGGTAATGGCTCGGTAAGGCTATTTGACAAAACGAATGGCCGGGGGGTTGATGGCAGTGAAGTGACGGTGGTGGCAAATGGTACGGCTAGTTTTTACTCCCCT
>CAYQLI010000080.1:0-4919 GCA_964418355.1 uncultured Pseudomonadales bacterium
TCTCTTAGATCTGGTATTGGCCGGACTGACGAATTAATTGAAATTTTTTAGTAGCTTTGGGGGAGGGTAGTAGGAAGAGTGGTTCTGGGAGCTGGTGTTGGGCAAACGCCGGTTTTGGTGGGAAGGGCGTAGGCGAGGCCAGCTTCGCATTCATTGGCATAGGTTATGCCATTGGCACCACAAACTGGTTTGTAGAGATCACTACAAATGGTTTCGGGAGATCGGGTAGGGGTTGGTGAAGCGGTGGGTAGAGGCACACGGGTGGGGGCGACAGTGACTGGCGCGGCCTTGCCGCGAATGTCGAGAATACTACCTTCCGGGAAGAAAATCACCGCTCCAACGAGGGCCAAGAGAACCAAGAGCACCGGCAGAGCCATGATGAGTATTTCCGAGGCAGAGGAATCCTTCATTGATTCCAATATGGCAGATTAGGAAAGATGAGTCAAGTTTGGTGTGGGGGTGTAGGATTGAGATATGGGAAGAAAGAAAGACCGAAACATGAGAAACCGAAAGGCCCGAAGGCAGAGTATGAACTTACACCTGAGGAAGCTCAGTTGCTTTCAGAGTTCATGGCTGAGTGTTTGAAATATAACGTTTCTTTTGGTTTTGACTTCGAGGCGGCGAATGATCAGGGCGCCGGTGGTTTTGTAATCGAGGTGGGTGGGAGACCAATTGCTGACAGATCGGGTTGGCAGACCAGGTTTCGAACCATTGATGGCGCCGTCAGGCAAGGATACCGAGTTTTAGCTCAGATTACGGGTTGGGGAAGCAACAGCGACTACAAGACCGGGTTGGTCTTAGATTTTTGAGACTTGGAGGAAGTCGAGTTCGACTGGGGTTTCCCGGCCGAAGATGGAGACGAGGACCTCGACCTTGCCTTTGGCTTCGTCAATGGAGCGAACGGTCCCGAGGAGGTCGGTGAATGGTCCTTCGATGATCTTGACGGCTTCGCCGATAGAGAAGGCCGCCTGGAATTTGGGTGCGGCTTGCTTCGCAAAAGCAAGAATAGCGTCAACTTCTTTTTGGGGGATCGGAGTGGGGTTATTGCCGGTGCCGACGAAACCGGTGACGCCCTGAGTGGTTCGGACGGCGAGCCAGGAGTTGTCAGTGACGACCATCTTCACGAGCATATAGCCGGGGAAGATCTTCTCTTTGATGGTACTCTTCTTGCCTTTACTGATCTTGATCTTGTCTTGGGTGGGGATCAGGATCTCAAAAACATAGTCGGTCAGGCCCATGGATTCGACCTTGGTTTTCAGGGTGTGGGCGGTTCTGGTCTCATGGCCGGAATAGGTATGAACGACGTACCATTTGGCGTTCGCGGTTTCGTTCGGGTTCACGATCAGGTGGTTGTTGTCCACGACTTCGGTCTTAATATCCTGAATTTGATCTTCTGCCATGTTATTTAGCGGTTGATTATTTTTTGTATTAACGAAGTAAAGGCCAGGTCCAGGCCGCCGATGTAAAGGGCAACAAATAAGCTAACGAAGATAACGAGTCCGGTTAGCCTCATTGTTTCCTGGCGGGTAGGCCATTTAACAGATGCTAATTCTACCCCAACTGAGCGTATAAATTCAAGCGGCGCGGTAAAACCAGTCTTTTTTTCAGACATTGGGTATATTTTACCAGCAAAGCCTTTGACTTGAAACAGTGTGTTGGTAATAAAAAACCCCGCCATTATGGGACGGGGTTTTTCGCATTGCAGAAGCGGTCAGGGATTGATGACCACGTATTGCCGAGCAGATGTTGTGACGACGATTGGTTCCAGGTGAACCGTCAGGAGATAGAGATCTCCGAAACGGCAGGGCCCTTTCGACTGGTCGCAAAATTGAGCGCTGCTGCTGACGCTCATGACGTCGTCGAAAGTGGCGACCACCTCGCTGCCCGAGATGACCACGACTTTGAAGAGACTCCCGGGAGTGGTGCGGTAGAACCAACTACCACCGTAAATCATCCAGGGGTCGTCGCCGGTCTCCTTGTTTTCCACGATCGTAAGCTCGGTCGTGTAGGTCACCCTGAGGTTGTTGGATTCCTCGAGGGTAAACCCGGATTGGTCGTCAAACCAGGTGAAACCGAGAGGAATGGGTTCCTTCGCCGGCGTTTGGATGTACCAGCGGACGACGAGGCCGGCGCCAACAAGCAGTATAGTCGCGATGGCCGAGCCGATGGCGAGTGCCTTATGACGGGCGATTAGATTTTTCATGGACCACTCTCCTTAGGGGTGGGGGTTTGACTATTGAGTGCGAATGCGAACGACCTATATATTATCACTTGGGGTTATTTTAGTCAAAAAAAAGCCCTCCGACTGGTGTCGAGAGGGCTTTGGTTGTTTGTCCAGTTGTCCTATTGGCCTGGGGCCGTGTTCAGGATTTCCGGACTGATGTTCGTGGGCGGGACGATCTGCGTGTCTGCAGACGCCGCTCCGGCGCGGACGATGCGATACATGCCGCGCTGGGCATCGAAGGCGACGACGATCGGATAATCGTAGACGATGACCTGCGGCTCTACGTCGCGTGGATGCAGGCTGCCGTCGTCCTCAATGCAGAGGATCCAGGTTGCGCTGGTGGACCCGCCCGGATACAATCCGTTCGGTTCCATCATGCCAACCACATAGCCGCCGGACACAATCTGATCGGGATTGGTCAGGCTGGTGTTGTAGGGGATGCCGAAACCCTTGCTGGCGCAGTAGTCAATGGGCTCGCCGGTCCCATCGCCCACCCAGACGCTCCAGGTGCTGGTGAGCTTGGTGATCCTGAAATCGTAAAGTGTTTGGACCACCCAGCGCTCCCAGCTGTAGGTATAGGCATGGACGGCCTGCACCTTATTGTACTGTTGCAGTTGCCAGTCCGTCGCCCTTTCGTTCGCTGCGACTCCCTCATCCATGCAGGCGGTCAGGGTGAGGGCGGCGATGATGACCAGGCCCAGGAGGATGAACTTCTTTGCTTTCATTGTCGATGTTCCTTTCGGTGTCAGTTGAGCGCTGATTGGCGCTACTGGTTGGGGTGGGCGCCCAGGAAGTTCTGGACGTCCGGGGCCACTTCCGACGGGTCGAGGCTGCCGGCGAGCGCGCGAATCTGGTTCAGGGTGGCGCTCATCTGGCCTTGATAGGCGTTCGCCGTGACCTGGTCGGTCTCGTGATACGTGGCATAGCCGGTTTCGGCCTTGGCGTACTCGGTCACCAGCTCGCGCATTTGCGCGTTGGTGCTTTCGACGTAGGCCTGGCTATGCTTGGTGTTTTCGAACTGCCGGCTGAGAAGGTCGCCCTCGAACTCCTGATACAACCAGGTGCCGAAGACAGCCAACAGCACGACGGCGGCGACCGCGATGAAAGCGATCGCTATCCCACTGAGTCCTGCTTTGGTGTTTTCCATTTTGTCCGTTTCTCCTTTGCGCGGGTGTTTCCCGCAACTAAGTTGGGGTGGATTCAGCTCATCAGCGTCAGGTAGACGATGATGAATTGAGCAAGGGTGATGAGGAAGTGGACCAGGCCGTATTCCTTGCGTTTTTCCGGTGCGGCCTTGTACCAGCCCGGATAGTAGATGAGGACCGAGAACATCGCGACGATCGAGGTGATCGTTACGAGGGCGGTCTTCGGGGTATTCAGGCTGATGACAAGAGCGACGGCGGAAAAGAGGAATTGGAACGGCATCAGACTGGCCAGCCGGTCGGCCCAGACCGATTCGGTCTTAGCCTTCAGGGCGGACTTGATCCGGCTTCCGAAAGCGGAGTACCACGGTGCGGTTTCGGGTTCGTTGGGCCCACCACATTGGGGGCAGAACGGGGCATCAAACAAGATCTTGGTGCCGCAAAATCTGCAGTTGGTATGCGTTTGGTCCATCGGGGGATTTGGCTCCTTTCTTGGAGGTTAAGATATTAGGTGCGACAAACATTCATATTATAAGTTATTGTTTGTGTTGAAATCAAGGGCTTGCTTTATTCACTATAATTAAGACAGGCCCTACTAAAGGTGCCAAAAGCTTGGGAGGTTTTTCCTCCACAAGATCTTTAATTGGGAAGCGACGTGCTTTATCACTTTTTTTGATTCAGCCAGCTTACCCACCCTGGAAATCCGGGGAAAGATCCCAAGCCCATACGCGCCCAAGGTAGGGTCTCCTGGTATTTCTAGAGTCCGTAGACTGAAAGTGAACCGTTGCCGATCCTGATGCGGGGAAGGGTCAGTCGTTGTTTGGCGCACTGGGTACGGCCGGGGGCGGTCGTGAAGGCGAGGGAATAGCCGGAGTCACGCAAGAAGGTGATGGCTGTCTTGCTGATCGTGCCGTAGGGATAAACAAAGGTTTTGAGCTGATTCAGGCCATGGTCGGTTAGTTGGGTCTCGGCCGTCGTGATCTCACTTTTGATCTTCTCCAGTGTGGTACCCATATTTTGGTGCGACCAGGTATGGTTGCCGAAATAGATCCCCTGGCCGGAGAGAGAGGCGATCGTACTCCAGGATAGATAGCCTGGGTTTTCCATCAGGCCGGTTGGCAGATACATCGAGGCTTTTAGGCCGGACTGCAATAGTGCAGGGGCGGCAAAGGTGGCAAAGTCGGCATAGCCATCGTCAAAGGTCAGCATGACCGCTTTTTTTGGTAATTTTATGCCCTGGTCGAAAAAAGCAATCAGCTCGGCTGGGCCAACGGTTTGATACCCATGACCGGTTAAATACGCGAGATCCTTTTGGAAGTTTTCCGGGTTGACGGTGAGGTTTTGATAACCGCCGGCTTTGGCCGTTTCAGCTTCCTGGATGTGGTGATACATCAGGATTGGCAGGTCGGTACATGGTCCGTAGAGAGTATTCATCTGTGCAAAGGTAAGTGGTTTTGGGGTAGGGGTTGGAGTTGGTGAGGGTGAAGGTGTTGGCGTTGGTGTCGGTGTTGGAGTAGGAGTGGGGGTGGGCGAAGGGAAGAGATAATTTCTGG
>CAYQLI010000081.1:0-4771 GCA_964418355.1 uncultured Pseudomonadales bacterium
AGGAGCCATTCTAGAGGGAAAAGTAATTTTAAGTCAATGGGTAATCTATGGACAATTGAGGTGGCCGCTGTAGGACTCGAACCTACGACATCTTCGATGTAAACGAAGCGCTCTACCAACTGAGCTAAGCGGCCTCGGCTATATTTTATCATTAAGGTATACTGAATTTGTGGCTTCGTATCGAAAGATTCAAGACGTTTATCGTTCGCGAATTCATTTGTTCGTGACATTTCTGGTTATCGTTTTGCCGCTTACCTTTTTGTTCCTATTTTCTTATTTTACGGAGGTGAAATTGGGCTCTTTTGTCTCTCAATTATTCGTTTCTACCGCAAGACTTTTCACGGCTTATATCATCGCATTGGTCTCGGCATTGTTAATAGGGATATTTTTTAGCCGGGGAAAGTTGGGCGATTTTATGCTTCCTGTTTTTGATGTTCTGCAAAGTTTTCCGACCTTTGCCACTCTGCCTCTCGCGGTGACTTTTTTTGGCGTGTCAAATAAAACTGTGGTCGTTTTTCTCATTTTGACGGTCATTTGGCCGATCCTGTTTTCTCTGGTTTCCGCTTTGCGAGCGATCAAACCGGGTTGGGACGAAGCGGTAAAAATGGCTCAATTGTCTCGATTTGATTATTTCCGTTATTTTTTGTGGCCGGTGTCGGTTCCGGGTTTGATTACAGGGTCAATTATTGGTTTGGGTGAGGGATGGGAAGCGCTGATTGCCACCGAAATTATTGTGAAGGCCAAACCTGGACTAGGTGAGTTTTTCGCCAGTCACGCGGATAACATTTCGATAACTTTCCTGGGAATTTTGTCATTCCTTTTGATAATTTTTTCAATTAACAAATTATTTTGGCTACCACTTTTGACCAAAAGCCACCAAAAGATGAGCGACTAAAAAAATGACTATACTTTCCGCGCAAAATTTAAATAAAACTTTTTATGACGATAACAGTGTACCCATCATAGCCATTGATAAAATCAGCCTTTCGATTGAAGAGGGAGAAATCTTTATGTTTTTGGGGCCTTCGGGTTGCGGTAAGTCCACGCTGCTTCGTATTTTGGCCGGATTGGATAAACCAAGTGCGGGTGAGGTGGATTTTGGACGGGTTGCCCCCCACGATGTTAGTTTCGTTTTTCAACAGTTCGCGCTCCTGCCTTGGTTGACGATATTTCAGAACGTCGAGTTGGGTTTGATTGGCAGAAATATATCTGTGGTCGAACGAAAAACGATCGTTGAGGAAGAACTTCATACTTTCGGACTGGCAGAATTTAGTAGGAGTTACCCCCGGGATTTATCAGGTGGAATGAAACAAAGGGTGGGTTTGGCGCGGGCTTTTGCTACTAAGCCAAAGATGATTTTCATGGACGAACCTTTTTCTGAGCTGGACTCGTTTACTGCTGAAGAACTCCGTCGCGAACTCTTGACCATCTGGCATCAGCGTCGCCCGACGGTGGTTATGGTAACTCATAACATCATAGAGGCCATAGAGTTAGCTGACACGATTGCGGTGATGACTCCCAGACCGGGAAAGATAGAAAAAATCATCGAGAATGGTCTAAAGCGTCCCAGAAAAAAGAGAACCAACGAATTTTTTGATCTTGAGGACAAGCTCTATAAACTCATCAGACCATAAATTGTGCCGAGGAGAGGACTCGAACCTCCACGCCTTTCGGTGCTACCACCTCAAGGTAGTGCGTCTACCAATTTCGCCACCTCGGCATTCGATCAGTCTTGAGTGGGCAGGAGAGGACTCGAACCTCCAAGAGTTTCCTCACAGCGTTCTGAACACTGCGCGGCTACCAATTTCGCCACCTGCCCAGGGGCAACTGATCCTGAAACCCCGCTATTAAAGCGCGGTTTCGGGCCTAATTATACCAAAAATAGCCTCCCGACGGGCGAGATTGTAATAACGGGGATAAAAAAGGAAAAGAGCCGGCAGTTCTTCGTCGAAGGTTCTTTGAAAATTATTGTAGATCCGTTTGCGTTCATTTTGATCGCCGGTGCGGCGGCCATCCTCGAGGTCTTTATCAATTTTTTCGTTATTTACCCGGCTGATGTTGTTAGTGCCATGGCTGCTGTGCCAAAAGACATATTGGTCAGGATCGGGTGGAATCTCAAATAAAGTTAAATAAAGCTGATAGGTCTCCGGTCGGCTGGTCACCACCTTTATATTTAGGTTGATCAAACTTGGATCGAGTTCTTCCTTGATTTTTTCAGCAATGGCGAGGTATTGGGGAATTGTCGCCAACTCCAGATTGATGGCCTGACTTTTATCAGCACTGGCGCTTCTGATAAGTTTGGAGGCGTGGGCGAAGTCATATTCGTACGTTTTGACTAAGGGATTGTAGGCCCAGGAGGCGGCGCTGATCGGTCCGAGGGCTCTCTCGTTACCAAAAGTTTTATCCTTGATCGCATAGGCGATCCCTTGGCGCACACTTTTATCCTTTAACAGAGGATCTTGGTTGTTGAAAAAAATGACCAGCGACTGATGGTAATTGTTGCTCTCCCGTACTTGTCCGTATTGGTTCAAATTGAGATCACCCACTTTGGGGTAGTTGTAGATGGCATCGGTCTCTCCCAGCTTGTATGACGTTAAAGCCTGGGAAGAACTGGGGAAGATCCGAATATCAATGGTCTGTTTGTTTGATTGGAGCCTTATTTTTGAGAGAAGGCCATTGGTACTTTGAGTTAGAGAAACCCGATAGTCGCTGATGGTCAGCCCATTTTTATTGGTGATCGGATTGGTCATAGCCGAGGGAAAAGGTGCAAAGGCTTGGGGTAAAACAAAAGATATTTGATCATCGGAGGGATATTGGATGTTTACGTCCGGGATATTGAGGGCAATGTCCCTAGTTTTTACCGGTGTGCCATCGGACCAGGTCAGACCAGGTTTGAGAATGAAGGTATAGACTTTGCCATTTTCACCGACTTCCCATTTCTCGGCTAGATTAGGTAAGATCACCAGACTGGGACCGACTTTGGTAAGGCCAGAATTTAAGATATTTTTGACGAGGTTGGGAAGGGATTGACTATTGTATTGGCCAATGATGCCAACTCTGACATTTGATTGTTGTTTCGGGAATGTAGAGAAGTAGTAATTGCCCAACAAACCAATGATGACGGAGAGTACGAAACTGGTGATGATAACTTGGTAGTACCTTTTGAGAAAGGCGCTAATCAGCCAGAACTGACGCCGAAAAAATTTATTCATTAGCGATTGGCGATCAAATTAAGAAGTGAAAGCAGAACAAAGACACTTCCGAGAATGATCGTTCCGATAAAGAGAGCCCGTTCGGCCCCTCTTTTGGTGTGATAGCTGGTGGTACTTCCAAATGCACGACCCAATGAAGTCCCGTTTGCCTGAACCAAAATGGCCAGAAGAAGGAGGATTGAGACGAGCATTTGAAGAACGAGGATCAGGTTCATGTTCTTGATTATATCTGTTAGGAGCGTAACAACCAAATCATAAGGCTATGGACCAGAGAAAGAATTAGTGAGGTGAGAATATAGGCGAAGAAAATCGAAAAATGCATCTGGGGGATGACAAAGCCCTGAAAAGTATACCCACTAAAAGTAAAGGCGTGGATCGCCACTCCGGGGATGAGATACTTAAGCATAAAAAGGGTGATGACGTTGACTACCCAGGAGAAGAGCCCGAGAGTGATCAGATTGATCGGTAGGAGCAGAAGCTTGATGATCGGTTTGACGATCTTGTTGAGGATAGTCCAGACAAAAGCGGCTGAGAGGTAGGTAAAAATCTGGTTACTGATGGAAAGCCCTGGGAAGAATAATGCCACCAGGTAAAGGGTGATCAGGTTTAGAAAAATCGCCCGTAGGATGGTCTTCATTAAATTTAGTATAGCCTAACCAAGAGTGGTGATTTTGCGCCTTTTTTTGTGATAGGTAGTGGAGAAGCGGTGGGCTTCGTCGCGGATAAATTGAAATAGTTTCAAGACGCTGCTATGAAGGGGCAAATTCAAATTGACTACTTGATGGTTAGTGTCATAGAAATGAATTGTCTCTCTTTTTTTACTAAGGGCGATGACTGGGATATCCGTTGGAATTATCTCCGAGACTACCGAGAGCTGAGGAACTCCCCCATCAAGGATGATCAGATCTGGCCTGTCCCAATCAAAATGCCGTAGACGCCTCTCCATGATGTGTTTCATGGTATGGGGATCTCCCAATTTGTTGGTCTTGACTAAAAATTTGCGGTATTCGTCTTTGGCGGGCTGGCCATCAATAAAGACGACCATAGCGCCGACGGTATTTTCCTGGTTTAGGGTAGCCATATCGTAACACTCAAGTCTCCTTGGAGGCTGTTTTAATTTGGGATGGTTTAGTAATAAAACTGCCTGTTCAAGGACAACGCTTGTGGCGGATGGGAGGATAAGAAGCTGACTGTATTTATGACTGCTTAAGGCGATTTGCAATGCCTCGAGCTGACGCTTCAGGGTGGCGGCGGTTTCGAAATTCTCCTTTTTGGCATGAGCAGTGATCTCTCTTTTTAGCCTATCCATCAAATTTTGGAACCGACCGGAGAGGAAGATCTTGATCCTGGTTAAATGTTTGGCATAAGCGGCGAGGGTGATGTTCCCATTGCATGGGCCGGGACACTGCTTGAGATGAAAATAAAAGCAAGCCCGTTTGCCTGGATTAGCCGGATTTTGACAATAACCGAAAATGTGCCGGATCTGCTTCAGAACGATGTTGGCGATGGTTCCTGAGGGATACGGTCCGTAGATTTGAGTCTTTGGTGAAGAGTATTCG
>CAYQLI010000082.1:0-4731 GCA_964418355.1 uncultured Pseudomonadales bacterium
GGCATGGAAAGGTTAAAGGCCACTCTCTACGAAGAGGTTATCGAACCGATTCAAAACCCAGAGAAATTTCAGCGCTTCAAAGTCTCCATACCAAACGGAATCTTGTTCTTTGGACCTCCCGGTTGCGGTAAAACCTTTATTGTTAGGAAACTCGCGGAAGAAATTGGATATCACTTTGTTGAATTAAAGCATTCAGATGTTGGAAGTATGTATGTGCACGAAACTTCATCGAAAATCGCCAAACATTTTGAGGCTGCTCGCGCTCACTCTCCAGCGATACTATTTGTTGATGAAATATCAGGTTTGGTTCCGAAACGAGAAAATATTGGTTCAACAAACCAATACAAGGAGGAAGAGGTTGACGAGTTTTTAATGCAATTGGAGCATGCAGCAGCTGATGGTGTCTTGGTAGTTGGTGCAACCAATTATCCAGATAGAATTGATTCAGCAATACTACGATCGGGACGTATGGATAAAAGAATTTACATACCACCTCCAGATTTCAAAGCACGTGTTTCCTTATACAAAATTTACCTCACAGGTAGACCGTATCAGCAAGATATTGATTTTGAGAAAATGGCAAAACTAACCGAAGGCTACGTTAGCTCAGACATTGAACTTATTGTTACGCAGGCGGCAAGACTGGCCATTAATGGTGACAATGACACTATCGACCAGAAAGAACTTGAAGCCGCAATAAACTCTGTTAAGCCCTCTTTAACTCCAGAAGAGATTGCGCGATATGAAAGGTTTAAGTCTCTTGAGCGCTGGTAATAATGGCGTGTTATTTTCTATTTCACGAAACTTGTTCGAAAGAAGTAAGTTTGCGACGGACTAGTTTCCCCGATGGTATACTTAAGTTGAAATGACTGTAAATGGATGGCTGTGGCTTGCAAATAAGTTTCTGTGGTTCGTTTCAAGCCCAAGGTTGGAAGAGAAGGCTTGGTTCAGATTCATTAAGGTACTCCAAGGTTTGGCGATTCTGATTGTAATTTGCGCCGCCCTGATAACGCTGTATGGCACTTACAGCCAACAGTCGTTGGTTTCCGCCACTTTGAAATGTAACGATGGAACAACCTGGAATGCGATTGACACAAAAGCCTCGTATGGTAACTACAAGACCGAGAGAGACATTGATGATATGTGTGGGATTTGTACCCAAAGAATGAAAGATAATACGTTTCGAAAGTGTAGCTATGAGTCGGGTAGTGCTCAACGATATGATTCCTACATAATTGTCAGAGAGTACAAAAAAGATAACTCAATCATACTGGTAGTCTGGTATACCTCTTTAGTTTTGTTTATTGGTCTGTTTGTTGTGAACATTGCGGCCAGAGTACTTATTTATCTTTTCGGCGGTGGTAAAAAGTAAATTATTGGTATAGTTAAATCATGAGTAAAAAAGCAAAGGCGAAAAAGAAATTCTTCGATCTCCATTTCTTTGGAGTTGAGTTCACCCCGATTACAGGCATTATTGTGGGGTTGATATTGGCGGTATTGTTTTACGGAAATATGGTCGGAACGATAGGATTCGTTGTTTTTGTCATCGGGCTCGTCAAGTTGCTGAACGATCTTTACTACAAACACAAAGGGGGAAAATACCTTAGCTTGCCACGTTACTAGTTGCCACCGCTGACAATATCTTCACTTGAAAATCGTACGATTTATGAATTTCTAATGGTTAAGTGATTTCTTACAACGATAATGGTTTCGTATACTGCATCAATAGCTGTTTTTACCCCCGATTGGCCGATAATCAATCCACTTCTGGATTTTGCGAGATGTAATGTATTTCGTATACTCTTGGCCTTTTCAATCTTATCCCCCAGTTGTTTTGAAATAATATTTTCGTCGACAAATAGTTTAAGCAGTAAGTCCAACATGAGTTCGCGTTCGTGTCTAGGGATATCCACCTGAGATGCTATTACAAACTTACAATTTGAATCCAATTGATACCTTTGGGTAAGTGTTTGGACATCTCTGTATTCAAGTTTTGTGAGTTTATATCCGTTTCTCTTGTATAGATAAAGGAGAACAGCCTCAATGATGGAGGCGCAATATAGTACTATTATTCTCCTTATTTCCTTAGCAATTCCTGAGTAATTAGGATCTTGCTGGACTAAATAGAGTGCTGAGGTAGTTTCAATTGCTTCGACCAGCTTTCTGCGAAGGGTAATATCGCTAATAAAACCAAGATCCGCGGTTGCTCGGGCACTTTGTGCGCTAGAGCTTTGTGGCATTTGCCATCCTAACTAATTTCGACAATGATGGTGCTCCCGTTCTTTTTAATACCGTAGATAATTTAGTATCAGAACGGACACCTAGGTCTATTTTGTATTTTTTCTCTATAGTTTTGGCTAATGTGTCGCTTCTTTTCGTGCGAATAAGCTTGCTCATATATGTTTATATTAACATGAGTAACAATTAGAATAGCCCAACTTAGTTTCCAACCAAAAATACATAATATTCATGTTGTAAGAGTTTTGTAGAGCTTGTTAGTACCTGCGAAGCAGGCACTTTGACCGCAAGGTCAAATGCTGTCTCAATCCTGAAATATCAGCTAGTAAAATCTCCTCCTAACTAGCTGATATTTATATGGTGAGATTGAATAACGAGCCACATCTTGAGATAGCTTCGTCCCACTTAGCGGGACGAACATATAGATCGTGATTGCGCCAGCAAGCACTTTGCCTGAAAGGCAAATATATCCCGACCGAATTGGAGTTGCGAAGCTTCGACTTTGAGGGCGGGATACCGCATCCTAAAATCGCGCGACCTAATACTGCCGTTAGGCAGTTGGCGAACCGCGAGGCCCAGCGGGAGGGGGCGCTGGGTGAGCGGTGAGCCAATTAGTAATTTGTACTAAAATAGGTACGAACATCGTTAAAATAGCTCACAAATTATAAAAATAATGGACATACGTAGATCTGGTGGTCAATATAAAGCGTGCTTTACTGCAAAAGAAATAGCGTCTTTGTTGGTTTCAAGTTTTTTTAAGTCACTTTTTTCTGCTAGTCATCTTCATAATGAACCATACGACTCTGAAGCCGTATCTGAATACATAAAAGGTTTGGCTAAACACTCTGTAGATTCTAAAGATTACGAGTTATATATAGCCATACAAGATCTGTACTACATGTTCGAGAAAGATTGTTTGTTCTGTTTCAACTTAAATACGAAATTTATCCTCAATACGAGCACAATCACAAATTTAACTGACCTATATAAATATCGAAGCGATGACTGGTCTGATGTGATTGTTCTATATAAAAATATGTTCTATGAGTTCCAACTTAAACGCTATCGTGGAAAAATAATATCTAAAGAAATAATTAGTTTTGTTAAAAAAAAGATTATTGATCACTACTCTGGAAAAGAAAATTATTTGATTATTCTTCAGCCTAGCGAACATGGTTTAATCCCCAATGATTTTTTTAAGGAAATTCATGAATCGCTCAAAAAAGAGGCTACAAATCCTGGAATAATTGCGTTTTTATTTAATCATGATAGTAAAGAAAAGCTGTTGGTTAGAGTATTTCCCAATCTAGAACAGTTTAAATTACCGTTCGATGAGGTAAATAGTTTTGTCGAGTAGCTTCACTAATACATTCACATTCCTTGCGGTACTGGTTCCAAATTAGTTCGACAATTATGTCTTCTAAATTTGAGGCCAAATAAAGTTCGAGGGCTTCCCCCTTGGGGTCACACATAGAGAAAAATCGCTTAGAAGATCCGTTGATTGATGTCTGTCGTAAAGTAGACCGGTCCGACCAGACCGCCGGCGGCTTGCCAGTCGCGCACCTGGAAAACGATCTCATGGTTGCCGGGAGCCAAAGAAACCGGAAAGCTTTTGGCAACATCCCTAATGCCCCTGGGTCCAACGCCCACCTCTTGTCCGTCGATCTCGACGCGATATTGGTCGCCAACCGATTCCGCCCGGAGAATCATTTCGCCACCGGGGTAAGCGAACGAGGTTCGAAAGGTCGCCCAACCCTCATAAACATTTCCGCCATGGTTAACAAGCGGAGTGTCGCATTTGACCGGGAGCCACAGTTTTCCATCTTTGGTCATTTCCCAATCTTCCAAGACAAGTGCATCTCCCACCAGCGGTCCAATTTCCGGTGCCGGACCGTTCCTTTTTTGGAGAATCTCCCACAACTCTTGACCCGCCGGAGTATCGTGACGGAAAGCGGAAACAATACGGCGTTCCCCATTGGTGGTAAATTCAACCACGAGCGGACATTTCACTAATTTTCCTGAATGAAGATCCCACATCTCAACGAGAACGCGCGTCCCTTCTGTGTGTGCGAGTTTCCGGCCGGAGAGCAGATCAAAGACACATTCCTCCTGAATCATTTTCTCGGGTAAATCCGGGTCTGAAACTTTTATAATCGGGCTCCACCACCTTGACTCCGGACATTTCCACTCACCCTTGCGGGGACCGATGATGGCGCCCTTAGTTGGATCGGCTTCAGGAATTGTCCTTTCCGGAAGAGAAAGTTCTCCTCCTTGCCAGGCCCAATCTTCCGGGCGGTATTTTGGTTTGCCATCGTAGGTAAAAAACCCAAAGGGCGAATCGCCGAGGTCGCGAATGGCATTCAGAACATAGCCGGCATCCGGCAGGTCGCGCGCGAGCGACTCGATCTGGAACTTTCTGACAGTTATCCCCAGGCTATGTGGGCCACCGGGTTGTGTATCAACGGCCATGGTTTCGCCCAGGAGGAGCGGCTT
>CAYQLI010000083.1:0-3354 GCA_964418355.1 uncultured Pseudomonadales bacterium
TGAGCGCCCTGGGCAAAATTGATCAGTTGACGGTAGGTGCTCGCGAGATTCTCCCAGGCGAGGATGTTATCCGGATCCAGCTCACTGGCTTTTTTGGCTTCTCGGATGGCTTGCTGACCCAACTGGGTAACATTGGTCTTATCCTGTTCGGAGAGATCTTTCTTCTGGGCGATGGAATTGGCCAGGGCCAGAGAGGTCTGGGAAAAGTTCAGGCGGTAATAGGGATTATTGGGTTCGAGAGAGTAGGCAACGATCTGTTGGTTGTAACTCTCGGTGGCGTTGGTATTCAGGACGCAAAGCGCCTTGAAAGTCGCCAGATTGGCGGCGTAGGAGCGGCCTTCAAAGAACCAGAAGAAACCAAGGATAAGGACGAAGACAACAGTTGCAAACCAGGGTAGAAGCGCGTTTTGGCCACCTTTGCCTTCGCCTAGTTGATCGTAAGTGTTGGCAGTACCGGAGGTTGCTGCCAGATTGATGGCGACATCTTTGACTTCGTTAGTATCAAGTTTCAAGGACAAACTGACCAGCGCCAGGCCAATGACAGACAGAGAAAGCAGGACTGGGTTGGCCGGAACCACGAGATTGGCGATGAAGAATGATAGTAAAAGAAGGAACGAAGCTGTCAGGTTCACGGTTCCTTTTTTGCCGGTGATCTGTTTGAGGGCTAGGTTGCCCGATCGGAGGAAAAGTGATAACCAAAGGAGGGCCCCGAGGACGCCGGTAGTGGTAAGAACGGTGAAGAGTTCGTTGCTACTGCTGCTGAAGCGACTATCCCAGAGGGGGGTGAGATTCAGGTAGGCTGGTTTCAGACGGGTGAAAGCAGTCAGAAAGTTCTCCGGACCGACACCAAGGAGGGCGGTGCGCCAGTTCTTGAAGATGTCCAGGGCGATAGACCAGCCGGCCGTGAAAGGAAGAACGAAAATTACATTGCCGCTGCCCGGGAGGAGCAAACTGATTTGGGAGAGGGAGGCTCCGGCAAAGAGAGCAGTTGAGAGGAGAAGGACGGCCTTGAACTGCCACTTGTTTGACTTGAAGGCAAGGTAAAGGGAAACCGGGATCAGTGGAAGAATGAAGGTAAGGAAAGGGACTGGACCGCCGACGGGATTAAAAGTCTTCGCAGTAAGCCAGGCGGGACCGTTCAAAGAAGCAGAAAGGCCCAGGAAAGTGTAAAGAGAAAAGAGCGAAGCCAAAACGCCGGAGAGAACCAGGGCCCCGAAGGTCAGATTGATGATGGCTTGGTTCTTTTGGGAGGAGGTTACTCCTATATATAGTGCCGTTAAAGCCACGACCAATGAAGTCCGGCCCATCAGACTCATGTAGGAGTTGCTGGGCTGGAGGAGGGCGGAGAGGACATAGACCAAGGCCAGGAAAACTAAGGGAAGGGTGGCCGGGGTGAGGGAGACGAGGATACGGCGGCGGGTGATGTTCCTGACCGACCAGGCAAGCAGGGATAGACTGCCGGCAACCAATAGAAGCAGATTCTTATTAATAAGGAAGAAGTCGGTGGTGAGAGGGAGGAAGAAAAGAGGGACGAGAAGGGCGGTCAGGGGGAGTAGATAACGGAGAACGGAAGTCGCGATTTTGTCGAGTGTTTGACGCATGGGAATCATTATGGACAAGACCATCGCGCGCGTCAACCCCTTTACTCATTGATAATGTAGTAGGAGATGGGGAGGTCGGTTTCTGGCGGGGTGTCAGCGCTGATGGTGAAACTACCACTACTTTTGGATAGTAAGGAAACGACCACGCTGCTGTTTTCGACGGGAAGAAGGTAGATATAGGAGTCGGTTTTGACCTGAGTATCTTTTGTCGTCAGTTCGCTCTGTCCTGCCGGAAGGATAAATCTATTTTGATTGGCGTTCGATACTGAATTTGTCTGCCCACTTGAGGAAGAATCTTCTCCAGCGGAGGCGATGGTGACGTTCTGGCTGGTGGGGTTAGGTATGAGTTTTTTTATCTCGGCCAGTATCTGAGAGCGAAGCTGGTGGGCCTCCTGTCTTTCGGGCTCCAGTTTGAGCGCACTTTCTATCTGCCTGAGGCTGTTGTTCAAACTAACCCGTATCGCGGCCCTGTCCTCTTCGGTTTGGCTTGGGTTTCGCAAAAGATCATAGGCTTTGTTGAGGTAGTTCTGGGAGAGAAGCACGGCTTCCTGTGATGATAATTGTTCTGGTGTACTTCGGCTATCGGTGATCACTCCTTCTGGGATGGGTGAGAGCAGCGTCCCTGTGGGGCGGTCACTTTTGGCGATAACGAAGAGGATTGGCAGGGTTGTGGCGGTGAGGGTAATAATAGTACCCAAGATGAGTGGCCAGAAATAATTTTGGCGTTTTGGTTCGATGACGATCGGTACTGACGATTGTTCGATGATCACTGCGATTTATTATAGTCTATATACCTCACTCTGTCTGAGTACAGACACCTCTCTCCTTGGATACAGAGAGAGGACCAAGGAAATATTTTTTTAGAGGCAACTGGGGGGAAAGGCGTAAAGGGGGAAGCCGCAGGAGTTTTGACAGTTCGTGGAACAGAACCAGGTACCGCAGGAGGGTTTTTCGACAGCGTTGATAAGGGTGCAGACACCTTGGAGGCAACCATAGTAGCCACCAGTACAGAAAGATTCGCCTCGGCAAGCCAGGTCGATCTCGTTTTGATTGGTATTGGGAGAGAAGACCACATATTTGCCATTACATAAAATCTGGGGATCGGCTTGGTTGGCCAGATCAGCGGAGATGGTGAATTCTTGGGCACAGCCGGAAGGTAGATCCAGGGTTAGGGTGTAGGGTTCGCCGGTTTGTGGATCACAGGGGATTTTGTCGAGATAGGGGGCAAGATCGGTGCCACCGCAGTTGCTAAGAATACTAGTGCTGGGATAGCAGGCGTGATCAGAATAATAGTGTTCGAAGGCGATCTTTAGATTATTGAGATCTCGTTTCCGGATGGCATCGTAGCTTTTGCCGATCTGATTTTGGTAGAGGACTAGGGCGCCAATGGCCAGAATGGCAATGAGGGTGATGACAATGAGCATCTCGGTCAGGGTAAAACCCTTGTTGCGGGCAGACATGTTATATATAGTATACCGAAGTGAGAAGCAGACGACTAGGCTAATAGATTGGGCTGATAAGGGCGGCCTGCGGGTTTTGATTTTCAGATAAGTCGGCAGTGGAGTAAACAGTGACTGTCATATTTGGTTTGAGGTCAGCAGGGGTCAGTTTCTCCCAAGCAAAGAGATTGGTGCCATTAAATTTTGGATTACCTGAAGTAATTGGGACGGAGATTTCGGTGTCGTTAGTAATGGAGACGGTGTAGTCGTGGGCAGTCGGGGTGGTGACGCGAAGAGTCAGTCTATTGCCGGAA
>CAYQLI010000083.1:3364-4725 GCA_964418355.1 uncultured Pseudomonadales bacterium
TCTTGAGTGGAGTAGACAGTAACCGCTTGATTTAATTTGAGTTTATCCGGTGACAGACTGGGGGTACCGGGCAATAGAGCGGGATTGATGGCATTCTCGGGAAGTTTTTTGAAGTGGTAGGGAATCGGTGAAGCTGGTGGTTGGGAGATATAAGTAGTGGAAGTGATTTTGAAGCGATAGACAACTTCCCTGGTTGTGGGTGTGGGGGTCGGACTGACTTCGGCTAGGGGTGAGGCTGAGGCGGGAGTGAATTTAAAGCTGACGGTGACGACATCTTTATCTATCTTGGTAATCTTACCAGTGAAGAGGGTGACCGGAGGGGTGAGATAGTAGGCGTTGGCAGATAAAGAGGGAACTCTTGAGAAAGAGGGCAGGGCAATCAGGCCTTGGTCAAAACCGACTTTGAGAAGGTAGGCTCCGAAAAGGACGATCAGGATGATGCTACCGGAAATAAGGGCGGCCATGGGGTCAAGTTTGATTTTCATTTGGCTGAACTTTCTTTTAGGTTGTTAATATCATTTTGCATTTCTTCAAGGACTTTTTCAAGTGAGGCAATTTTTTCCTTTTGATCACGAATTTCAATTTCTTTGCCTTTCGTCAGGGTAGCCAGGTAACCGATGCCCTTCATCAGAGTCACCTGGGTTTTGTCATTGCCAGCAAGGATGTAGTCGGGAGCTTCTTCGGCAATGAAGCCGACCTCGGGCTCGTTGGGTTTGTCCTTCCGGTTATAGGAGAAGAGGGGGATGGCCAGGAACTCTTCCCGAAGTTTCTGATAGTCGGCACCATTCAGCTCTTTGATATTTTTTTTGAATTGCCGAGAGGAGCCGGCTGTCCAGCCACCGGTGCCGATGACCTGGGCCCATTGGGTGTGCCCGCCGACGGTGTCGTGATACCAGACTTTGGCGTAGGTGGCAGACAATTGGAACAAGACTCCAGCAGATCCATTTGTGACCCAGGCGGAGCCGTTGTAGTATTCGTTGGTGGCAAGTTGGACTGCATCTAATACGCCGGAGCTTAGGTAGGCAACGTTACCAATATTGAGTCGGGTATTCTGGGTCATATCCAGACCGCCGGTGATGTTGGCATTGCCGCTAACATCGAGATTGTAGGTGGGGACGACGCCGACGCCGAGTTTGCCACCGCCGGTGCCGATGACAGTGTTGTTGGCGTTACCGATGTAGGTGACGCCGGTGCCGCCAGTGTTGAAGAAACAGTTACTGCCATTGTTACAGTAGAACTGGTTGCCGTCCATGATGGTACTGCTGTCGTTGGCAACGCGGAAACTGCTGGCATAGGAGATGTTGGAGATGAGATTTTCGTAGCCGGTGCCGGGATTGTTTAGAATGGCAAGCCTGCCGGTA
>CAYQLI010000084.1:0-3071 GCA_964418355.1 uncultured Pseudomonadales bacterium
ATGCGAAGTACTGGGTGGCTCCGGCAAGCTCATCCGGGAAACATCATCCTCCGGAAGACAACGGTGAAGGCGGCTTGGTACGCCACGTTTTAAAAGGGGTGGCGGTGGTCCAGGATCTCGCCAGAAGAAGCCGCTTCAGTAGACGCGAAACGGATTTGGCTATCAGCGCATTTCTATTGCACGATACTTGTAAGGATGGCGTTGTCTGGACCAAGGGCAAGACGGATGTGACCCATGGTTTAATCGCGGCTAACTGGCTTGCAAAATTCGGGTTGGCTGACGGAACGGCTAAGACGGAGATTAGAAACGCGATCCGCTTCCATATGGCTCCCTGGTGCTATGCCATCGATCCGTTTGTTGATCGAACTTTTACCAGAGAGGAGATGCAAACTAATATCGAGGAGTTAACCCGGGCGATGTACCCGTCCCGGATCGAACAGGTAGTGCGCGACGCCGACTATTGGGCTTCACGCGAGTCGGCATCATTCTTGCCCGGACGAAGTATCGTGTTTGACGCGAGTCGGCATGATTCACCTGAGGAATGGTTGGTAGAAATGAACTCCCCTTATACAGTTTAGGATCAAAGAGATTTAGCGATAGCGATTTGTTTGGCATCGGGGAAGCCGGAGTCGCCGGGAACTTCAAGGATGATGGGGAGATCGATTAAGTCAGGATGATTCACAAATTGAGAGAGACCGACGAGGCCAATCTTGCCGTCACCAAGATTTTCGTGTTGGTCGTTTCGGGAATCAAAATCCGTTTTACTATCGTTGATGTGAAGACAAACGATCTGATTAAGCAGGCCCTGATCTGAAAGTTCGTTGACTAAATTATCAAGAGCGGAGAGATTGCGTAGGTCATAGCCTGCTTCAAACAAGTGGGCGGAGTCGAGACAGAGTTTCAAGCGAGGATGGTTCACTTTGGTAAAAAGTTCTCCGATTTCAACCAGTGATCCGATCTTACCCTGCTGGCCGGCAGAGTTTTCGATAATGAAGGGGGTATTTTCAGTGGCGTTTATGATTTGTCTGATGACACCAACTACCTGATCGGCAACTGCCGAAAAACCCCGGCCCTGGTGGGAGCCGAGGTGAACGATCACACCGGCAGAATTGATCAATTCGCCATTTCTTAAATCGAAGATCAGAGAGTCAACGGATTTTTTAAGAAGATCCGGATTATCGGTGGCGAGGTTAATTAGATAAAGGGCATGGATAAAGGTGGGCCCCACTTCGCCTGCGGCTACGAGGGGTGAACTGAGGTAATCTCTGACCTCTTCTTGGGCGTAGAGGCGTCTGGCCCAGGAGCGGGGCGATCCGGCAAAAATCTGGAGACAATTACCGCCGATGTTGGTGGTGTTTTTTAGAGCATTGATTAGTCCTCCGGCAGTAGAAACATGCGCCCCGACTCTTCTCATTGGCGAACTATGGAGACAGACTCCATGGTGACAGGAGAGGTCGGTTTGTCGTTCGCCCCGGTGGCAACACTCGCGATCTTGTCTAAGGTAGCTAAGCTACTACTATCGAGAGAGTCAATGCGGCCGAAGATGGTGTAATTGGGTGGAAGTTGGAAATCGGCGTGCATGATGAAAAACTGGCTGCCGTTCGTATTCGGGCCGGAGTTGGCCATGGCCAGGGTACCGCGGGTATATTGCTCGTCGTTTATTTCATCGGCAAACTTGTATCCCGGCCCGCCCATACCGGTTCCGGTCGGATCGCCGCCCTGAATCATAAAACCCTTGATGATCCGGTGGAAAATGACACTGTTGAAATAGGGTTTACCGGAAACTTTTTGTCCCGTTTTTGCGTCAGTGTATTCTTTGGTTCCCTCGGCCAGACCGACGAAATTAGCGACAGTATTGGGGGCTTTGTCTTCGAATAATTTTATCTTCATTGACCCAAAATTGGTTTTTATAACGGCGTTGATCATTTGTCCTTCCTTTAAATTTAATAATTGTTTTATATCAGGGTTTGGAGTCGCGGCTTGTGTTGGCGTCGCCACTTCATCCGTAGTAGCAGAGAGGACGGGAGAGGAGGGGGTAGATAGGCCGGACTGGCAAGCGGAAAGCAAGAGAGCGATGAAAGTTAGAAATAGGGTTTTTGGCAACATCAGGAAATTATTGTAACATTAAGTCATGTCTAATAAAGAAATAGAAAGAAGCGAAAGGACCATACTCAGAGGTTTGTTGGGAGTTACAACTGAGGGAAAAAGGATCTATTTGGAATTTTCACCGGAGCACCAATTTTTCGGAAGGGTTTTTGTTGAGGGTGAAGAATACGGCAGCAGGATAGATTTCGGTAAGCAGGTTTTTCTGGATGAACCAGTGGGCGGCTTGGATGCAGGCGACGTGGTCTTAAAAGCGGCTGAGATGATGAAAAAATGGGAGAGAAAAGCTGCCTTAGCAGAAGCCAGCACAACAGAATTACTGCAGGCTCTGTGGAATTCATTAACAATAAGAGGATAAATTATGCAGATGCCGGTAATCGTTGGGGTAATTCTGGCCATCATGGCCCTGGTCACTTTTTCAGGCTGGTTTTATGAATATGCTACCGGAATGCGGGAACTGGTCCTGGACGATCGGTTCTTCAATTATCGAATCGTGGCAACGTCTTTGGTTTCGATGCTCCTTATGGTGGCGGTTTTCTTCGTCATCGCTACTATCAATGAATGCCCGAACCAAACCAAGGAGGGAATCTTTGCCGGACTGAAGTGCGACAGTTATCTAAAGATGAAAGCTTCGGCGGATGAGCTTTTCCAGCCAAAGAACGAAACGATAGACCAAGCGCTCTAGCAGGGGTTTTTTGTATAACGAGGGACCATAGTACGGCTTGCTCCAAACTGAGGTGACGATCCAGTTGCCCCGGTCGCGTTTCACGGCGGCGACGATCTGTTGGTTACCGACGACCTTGATATGTTTACTCGAGTTGGTGGTCTGACTTTTTTCGACCTTATCCGGGAAACGGATCGCCCGATCCACGAGATTTGGATCAATCCCCCGTTCTCTAGTCCGTTCTTTCAGATGAGTGGTCCAGATGATTTCCATTACGAAGCCCCAGGAACTTTTACCTTGTCCG
>CAYQLI010000084.1:3081-4573 GCA_964418355.1 uncultured Pseudomonadales bacterium
AGGGCCCTTGGGGGTTTCCGGTCCGCCAGCTGGCGGAGGGTTGACGGAGACGGTCGTGGTCACTGCCGCCGGTGGGCTGGCCGGAGCGGGAGTTTGCGGCGCGGGTGATGGTGCCGTCTCTGCTGTGGGTCCGCCAGCTGGCGGAGGGGTCACGGTCACGGTTGTTGTCGTAGCGGCCGGTGCTGATGCGGCCGGGCTTGGAGTTTCGGTTTTGATTTCGGTAAGGACTGGCATGGCCGAGGCGGTTTCCACCGATGGAGTTGCCATTTGAGGAGCGCTCTTTAGCGCCGTGACGACTTCGGAAATCGGCACATCGTTGTTAATCGAAGAATTGACTGAAGCCGCGGCTATTTCCGTGGGCGTACTCGGCGCGGGTTGATCAAGGGGAGTGCCCTGGAAAGGAATGGTGGGGATAGGTGGAAGTGATGGAGCGTCAGAAGGATTTTGATCTGCCATGTTTTTATGCTAGGGTTTTTCGGACGAGCTGTCAAATCATCAGTGGGTATTTCTTTGAAATTCACCCGAGGAAGTAATCCTCCTAAGAGGAGAGGGGTCTATCAGATGGAGTGTCTCTGGGTTCTCTGCACCGCGGAAAACCAAGGCTAGGATGGCATCTTCGAGTAATAAATGGAGATTGTAAGTCAGGGTCGGATAAACGAACTTAACATAACTCATTTCAGCCTTGGCAGTTTCCCCTTCGACGAATGAGGGGATGTCAAAAGGTAAGAGTTTGCCATCCAGATACTTGGTTCTGGCCGAGGCTTCTCCCCCGTATGGTTTGAAAAGCCTACCTTTTTTGTCAGCACAATAGAGGGCTCCGCCCGGAGACTCGATAGTGCCTCCGGCGGCCACGCGGGAAACACTGATACCGCTCCCGCCAAGTAGCAGGGTCACGGCGACGTGGTCGGAGGCCCCGCCCTCGACAATAATCGGCACCGAAATTTCTCCGCGCATTTTCCAAACTAACTCCGGCCAATCAATGACGGAGCCGCTTCTGACACCAGTGATACAACGGCCGCCGCCGCCGATGCCGACAAAAATCCCATCAGCGCCGGCCAGTTCTGCTTTTTTTGCCTGAGTCACACTGACCATCTGGCCGGCAAATATCTCAATTTCCTCGCCGAAAACTTTTCTCAGTTTCTTTACGGTCTCCACGGTACCGGTGCCCGGTTCGGGAGAATAAACCCGGAAGGCTCTGACCCCGGCCCGGTGCAAAAGTTTTGCCCTAAGGATGGCCTTTTCCGGATTTGCCTCCAAAGTACCATAGATATTTCTTCGCCAATAACCCAAGACCTTTGCCTTGTCTTTTCTTTTGGACAGGACCTCGGCAGCAATTTTTTCCAGGAAAACAAAGGCTTCTTTAGCAAGGTCAGCCTGTCGTTGTGGATCGCTGGTTAATCCATTTCTGGGAACACCGGCCAGGCAATGGCTCGCGGCCATGGTCGCGATCGCGGCAGCACTGTTCCAAACGTCGGGTGAAGCTGAACCGACA